>CAMVQX010000051.1 GCA_947169755.1 uncultured bacterium | reverse complement strand
CAGGATGGGCTGGCGGCTCAGCATCATCAGGTGCTAAGAGAATGAAATTAGCTTATACAAGAGCAATGGTATCAGCTGCATTGAACGGTTCATTTGATTCTGTTGAATTCAAACACCACGATGTATTCAATGTAGATTATCCGACATCTTGTCCTAACGTTCCTTCTGAAATGCTTGATGCAAGAGGAATGTGGTCAGATAAAGAAGCATATGATGAAGCTGCTAACAAGTTGGCACAAATGTTTGCGGACAACTTCTCAAGCAAATATCCTAATATGCCTTCAGAAATCGTTAATGCAGGCCCAAAGCCATTAAGCGCTGTTAGATAATTAATCAGCGCATAATCAAAAACTAAAAGCGGTAGTTTATAATAAAACTGCCGCTTTTTATATAACCAAGTTTGTTATTAATTTTTGGCTTCTTTAAGTGCTGCTGTAATTCTGTTAAATATAGTAAATACAAGCAGTAAAACAACAACTCCGACAAATATATTCTGAGACTTCAACAACAATGGGTGGATATAACGAACAATTGCAAATATGGAAAGCCAAAAAGCCCTGTCGCTCTTGCCCATAGGGCCGTCATATCTTCTGGAAGCATTGATTTGAACCCCCATTATGCCGACTGTTTCACTGATAATCGTGCAGACCGCAAATAAGAATATTAACCAAAAATCTATATTGCATACGTATAAGAACGGGATATAAATTGCCAAATCGGAAAGAATATCCCCTAATTCATTATAAATTGCACCAATATTAGTTTTTTGATTATGTTCTCTGGCAATAACACCATCGATATTGTTCAATGCCATTCTAATGAACAGTACGACAGGTAAAAGCCAAAATGCACAAGGAAATTTTGGTTCATAAATATAAACCAAAATCCCTGCCGCTACAGACATTAAAAATGCAGAAACGGTAACCATATTCGCAGTTATACCAATTTTAACCAAAAAATTACAAATTGGTCTTAAAACATCCGAAAATTTACTTTTTAGTTGATAAACAGAAATCATAAAAATCCTCCTAATTATAATTCTTCACGTTTTTTATGTTCTTCCTTCAAAGATGTAACTATTTTTTCAATGCGCTCAGTAAACACTTTTGTCGGTGTCCCGTCATATTTTATACCTTCCGCAACATAAACATCTGCAATAAAAGGTACGAACATAAATGCACCTTTAGGTAAAATCCTGTCAGGGCCGTTAATATAAAACGGTACAACCGGAACATCGGGATTCATAGCTGCAATATGCGCAACTCCTGATTTAAATTCCTTTATGGTACTATCCTCGCCTCGTGTACCTTCAGGATAAATTATTATACTTTCACCGGCCCTCAAAGCTTCATTTATATCCTTAAAAAGTTCTTCTTTTGTTGCTTTACCAAATTTTCGTTTTAAAGGGATAAGCCCTATCAAAGTTTTAAAAATAAAACTTTTCAATTTTGTATTACAAAAATAATCCGCAGCCGCAACAGGATGAATTTTTAATATCTGTGGCATAGAAAATAAACTCATTAATAACAAAGTATCAACGTGGCTGTTATGATTTGCAACAATAATTGCCGGACCTTGAGATATTTTTGGCAAATTATCGGCATTATTTATATTTACACCAAGAACCAAATATATATAAGGTTTTACAATACATAAAAAGAACAAATATTTTAAAATTTTCTCAAACATAAATCTAACCTCTTGTAAAAACTATAGAATACGTATAAGCAAAATAATGGAAAAATAGAGGTGCTGTAAATAATAGACTATCCAATCTATCCAAAATTCCTCCATGACCCGGTATAAGTGTACTTGTATCTTTCACACCCAAATCCCTTTTAATAGCGGACATAGTAACATCACCAAAGAAACCAAATATTGAAAGAACAATACCTGCAAATACAAGTTGAGGTACACTAAACGGCGTCAATAAAACACCCATAATAACTGCCAATAAAGTAGATCCGATAACACCGCCGATTAGACCTTCCCAAGTCTTATTCGGACTTACTTTCGGAATAATTTTGTGTTTTCCAAACAATTTTCCGCTAAACATCTGTATAAAATCATTTGATACAGTAAACACAAGAATAAAGAACAATAATCCGATTGCCCCGCCCTTAGGGTTGTATTGCATCGGAATAATTGCAAGCAAACCTAAATACCCTAACGCATAAACAGTTGACATCAAACCGTATTGTATAACAGCAAGATTTTTCAAAAATCCTTCAACATTACTAGCCATAACCATTCTGACTGAAATCAAGATAAACATATAAAGAGGTATCCACAAATAAAACAATGCGACCCAATTTATATAAATAATATAATATGAAATCGGAATTGATAAATATGCCCATAACAAAACATTTCTATCAGTTCTTCTTGTCGGAATAAGCGACAAAAATTCTTTAAAACACAAATAACTGATTAACGTCAAAAATAAAAATGCAACTATTTTATTAAAACAAAAAGCAAGAGTAAAAAATGCAACTATCAAAAAGAAAGATTTCAATCTTACCCACATATTTTCCATATCTTTTTCAGTAACTGTATCAATTACCTTGACCACAGCCATTAAAATAAAAATCACCGAATACAAAACAACTAAAGCGAGCTTTACATTGTCCGTAAATACAAAATGTTCCATTAATCTTCCTCCTGTTTTATGATATCATTTTTTACAATTTTTGTATATTTTTATGTTTTCTCAAATGATTTTTATATTGTTTATACCGTTTTTTAAATTTTTGAATTAAATAAAGAAGCCATATAATAAAGGGACTTAACAAGAAACATAAAACAATATATTTAAAATAGTATATATTTTTTGCCTGACTTTCCAAAGCAAAACCTTTAAACGGCATCAATTTATAATTATCAAATTCTCTGATAACACCTTCAAAATAAGAAGGACATATAACATTGTGTTTTTTATAATCATATTTTCCGGTATAACAAACAGGAAATTTAAAAGGTTTTATCGTACCATCCAGCACAACATTATACAAATGCCCCGGTATACAGAGAATATTTCTGCGACCGCATGGCGAATATTTGTATTCATAAGAGAGTATACTATTTTTATCTATATATATTTCGTTTGTTTCTTTTACCGAAAAATATCTAGTTTTTTCTACTGTACAAACATAATTTTCACCACATTTCATTGTTTCATTAATCGGAAAAAGATACCAAATTAACGCAAAAAATGGAAGTAAAATTATTAAAAATATAAAAATTATTGCTAATGATGAATTATGTAATTTCATAAAACTCTCTATATTTTTAATTAAACTTGCTCATACCAACTTAGCAAATCTTTTCTCTTAACTTTTTGAGTAGATGTTTTAGGGAGCGGTTCTCTGTGTAAGACAACCATTGTCGGAGTTTTGTATTCTGCAAGATTATCCTTTGATAAACGTTTAACCTCCGCTTCTAATTCTTTTTGAATTTCATCATCAGTTTTCTGAGCCAATTCATCATTCGGAACAATAATAACTCCAACTTCTTCAGTTCCTGCTTTATTACCAGATTTTATTTTCAATGATAATACGCATAGCTCTTTTATTAGTTCTGATTTTTCTAAAACGGCCTCAACTTCTTCCGGAAAAATTTTCTTTCCTCCGCCGAGTACAATCATATTTTTTATTCTGCCGGTTATTTTAATAAATCCTTTTTTATCAATTTCACCGATATCACCCGTGTGGAACCAACCGTCCTCATCAATAACTTCCGCAGTCATCTCGGGTTTGCCGTAATAACCTTGCATTACATTAGGACCTTTTACTATAATTTCACCTTGTTCAGTAAGTTTTACGGTAACAGAAGGTAAAGGAACACCAACTGTACCTATTTTATGATGTTTGTAATCGTTAGTGGATATTACAGGGCTTGTTTCTGTAAGTCCATATCCTTCAAATGCAGGAATACCAATGCGTTCAAAGAATTCTGCCACATCAACTTCCAAAGGCGCACCACCGACAACAAAACATTGAAATTTGCCGCCAAATCCGTCTATTATTGACTTGAACATTTTTCGTCTTACTGAAAGAGGCATATATTTTGCTGAAGCATACATAAAGTCAAAAATCCTCTTTTGTAACGGCGACAGCTTTTTAATTTGTTTATCAATACTATTTTTCAACATTTTTGCAACAAGCGGAACTACAATCATATTAGTAACTTGTTTTTCTTTCATGGCTGATGTCAATTCTTTTGGATTAAGCGTTTTTATATAAACAACTTTTGCACCCATAAACAACATTCCAAAAAATCCAACATTAAGCTCCAGTAAATGATTCAATGGTAATATTGATAAAAGGGTGTTATCCTTTGTGAGTTTAAGGATTTTTTCAAAGTCTTTCATTTGAGAATAAATATTTCCAAAGCTTATCATTACACCTTTAGGGTTGCCTGTTGTACCTGATGTATAAACAATTAATGCAGTTTCATCCATAGAACGCGCTCTGTTAAAGCTGTAAGTTAAATCTGCAGTCATCGCTGAAACAGACATAATTTCAGGATGTTCTCTTTCTTCATCATCAAGAACATAAATGTTTTGTATAGAAGGCACGTTATTCTTAAGTTCAAGTGCGTGTTCCAAATAGTGGCTTGAAGTCAGCAAAATTTTAGGATTACAGTCCAAAAGAATATGGGTATGCTCAGGTACAGTAAGTTTTACATCCAAAGGAACGGTAATAGCTCCGGTTTGAATAGAACCAAACATACCTATTGCAAATTCAGGACGAGATTCACAGAGAATTGCGATTCTGTCCCCTCTTTGCACATCAGCATTTTCCATAACATAATTCCCCAGAGTTTTTGCTCTGCGTTTCAAATCTAAATACGTAATTTCTTCATAGCCATCTTTTGTTTTCAAAGAAACAGCTTTTGTCTGCCCATATACATCCGAATACTGTTTCATAATATCCAAGAAATTTGTATAATGCGCATCTTTAATGTTATAAAAAGCACGCCTGTCAAGAGAAGCTTTCATATATTGAACTTTTTGTTGAAGTTCTCTGGTTATTTCTTTTTCATCACCTGAAATATCTGTTATTGCTTGACCGAATTGAACAATTATCGTAGAAAATAATTTAGGTAATTTTCGGAATTTCCCCCAGGCTTCAAATCCTCCTTTTATTGCGAAAGGTACAATCGGACAATTTGCCTCTTTTGCCATAATTGCAACCCCTCTGTGAAATTTACAAAGTTCACCGTCAGATGTAAATTTACCTTCAGGGAATATAATCACAGGATCACCTGCTTTGAGTTTTACAACGGCATTTTCAATAGCGCTTAGACCATCGCCGAAATTTAGAGGAACAACATTAAACCATTTCAAAAGATGTTTAATAACAGGAATTTTAAATGCTGCAGGCCCTGTAACAAACCAGGGTTTGCGTTTAGTTGCCATTTGCAAAATCAACGGGTCTAAGTGTCCTGTATGATTTCCGGCTAAAATAACCTTCCCTTTAGCAGGAATATTATCAGTACCTTCAAATTTATATCTGAATAGAAATCTAAACATACTGCCGAGAGTAACCCTGAGCATAAAATATCTGAAAGGTTTGCAGAACAAAATCAGAGAAAAAGCCATCAATGCGGCTACAACAGCAGTTCCTTGAAAGATAATATGCGGATGTACGATTCCGACAATCAAAGATACAATTGCCGTTCCTAAAAGAGTTACAAAAGTTTCAAGCATTGAAGCTAGTGCAAAAACTTTACCTCTGATACCGTTTGGCGAAACTTTTTGAATAACCGTATCAATTGTAACTTTTAAAATCGTAGCAAATAATCCGATACCGCCAAGCCAAAATCTTGCTTTAAAAAACGTATCGCACATAGATGCTGTAATCAAGCACAAAAACAACCCTAAAAATGCACCGACAAGAGTTCTGTTTGTTTTCAAATGTTTACCAAACAAAAACATAACACCAAGACCGTAAAAAGTACCGCATCCTAGCATACATTTTAATCTTGCCAAATCTTGAACGCTGACATTGTAAGTATCAGTTGCAAGTGCATTCATTGCGTTATAAAAAGTTGCGGAAATCAATGATAGAACAACGCCCATCAAAATCATATCCAGGGCTTTTTTATGTTTCTGCAAGAAGGAAATTGTTTTCTTAAAATCAACAATAACATTCAAGTTGGTTTTAGCAGGTTCACAGTTACAATCCAAATTAATCGGCAACAAAATCAAAGCCGCACCAAAATACATTACAAAGGCAAGTATATACATATTTATCGTGCCTATTTTTAGAAGCAACATACTTGCGACCATTGCGCCAAAAGTGATAGCAAATGTTCCTGAACCGGAAACTAAAGCGTTAGCAGGCTTTAATGACTGTACTGAAACGACATTAGGGACGGATGCCATTTTGGCAGGGTACAGAAATGCCGCACCAATACCGACTAACAGACTAAGAATTGCACCGGCAAGAGGATACATAGATTGGGCGTTTTTAAAGAAAAGCATATAAAGAATAAGAGCGCAAATTAAAAGAAAACCTCTATAAGATGCACTCAAAATCATAATCGTTTTTCTTGAAAAACGGTCAACAATGCTGCCGGCCAGAGGGCTTATTATTAAGGATGGCAAAACAAGGCAGAAAAGGACCATCGCAATCAAGCTGCCGGGTTTGTCAAAATTACCCATAATTCCTGCGATTATAAGTACCTGAACAATAGCATCACCAAAATGTGTAGCTAATTGTCCTAAAAACAATCCTATATAATTCTTGTTAAACAAATCTTTTATCATACAAATCTCCTTTAAAAGCTAATTATAACATTTTACCGGTAAAGAGAAATACTCCATATAACGGAAGCTTTAAACTATATTAATGAATTTAAACAAAATAAGACAGATATTTTTTATCAGGTATAATAGTAGAGTAAAAGAGGGAAAATATGATAGAAAAATTAGGAACTCCCAGCTTTACCGGCGGAAGATATGCAGCCCCAACATTGGTGGATGTTGCATTTCTTGCAAAACGAAAAGCTGCATTACAGAACAAACTTGCGGCATTTTATAATCAACTAAAAACTGCAGCCAAGGGTGATATTCCACGTATAGAAAAACAAATTAAAAATGTAGAAATGCAAATATTGTCACTTGAAGAACAAGCATATAGAGCAACAACATAAAAAATATCAATAAAAAAAAATCTCCTCATATGAGGAGATTTTTTTGCTATAAAATTACTATTTACTGAATTTGCCATAAAGATTAAATAATTCCATATTTTTCACAGAATCATTGAGTTCTTTTGCAACATATTCAAGAGTTGCAATCATTCTTTGTAATTTACCTTTGCCATATTTATTCAAATCGGCTCTTTCAACAGCTCTATTTTCCATAAGATATGTACCGTCTTCAAAATTAATACCTATACGTCCCATTTTTTTCAAAACAGGTTGTTCAATATTTACATAGTGTACTTCTGTATCTCTTTCAGGAATATGAGTATGTCGATATGCACCTTTTACGATATGATCCAAATTTTCTGTTTTATCCACTGCCGGACGTCTTCTTACCATTTTTACGGCATCCTCTCCTATTACAACGTCAATATTAGGTAAAGCTTCTATTGTTTTTTTAAATTGTTGCCAATCATTTATTTTTATACCAAGTGCCGGATGTTTTGGATGGTAAATTGTAAAAGGTTCTATTACTTTACCTCCAAACGATGGTTTTACTGACTGACTAGGCCCTATAGCCTGAATTGAACTGTTCATTTTTATACCCCTTTCTGACTATTGATATACAGATCTCATCATTATCCTTGTTAATATCTGCTTGATATCTATGATATATTCAAGGTTAAAAATCATCAATATTTTTTTTTGCTAGGTAATGAAAAAATAAAAAGAAAAAATTTACAAAACTTTAACATGTAATAAAAAATATTTGTTACGAGCTTTAAAATAGTATTATTTTTGTTTAAAATGCTATATTATCCCGTAAGAAGAACTTGAAAATTTGAAAGAATTGCAAAAGCTTTCAGGATTTTATATATTTGATATTTTGCTCAAAAAAGCGACAATTTTACATTTGTCATGAAAACAAAAAGTTCCAAAGCTCTAATGGATGCCCCAAAAATACAAAAAACAACCGGCTGATGCCGGCTGATTGTTAAAAAACCTATGCAACCAAACTTACATGGTTTGGTCTGAGATTTTGATTTCTTCTTGCTCTTGGCATTTGTTTGCCGTGTTGAGTAAATCTCCTGTGATTTGTCAACCATCTCAGGCGGTCAGTCATTCTTTGTTCACGAATCTCTTGGGAAGGCAAGTTTGCTAGCGCCTGATAATCCTTATCCGTATAATTTTTTCCTGAAAATTCACGATAAACTTTTATGCCATTTCTGCTAAGCCAACTCTTAAACGCTTCAACCTTAGAATCCGGCATCGCTACACTAACCGTACCTTTATTGCCTTTGGGCATCCTTATATAAGGTATGTATTCCTCACCCTGCAATTTATTCTTTAAAAGATTTTTCTTTCCTTTTTTCAAACCTCCAAGCGGAATGGTAAATGCTGCTGCTGTAAAAGATACATTTGAGATTTTATCCATTTTATACTCCTCTTTTTGGTATCAAAAAACGTGAATATTTTTTTTTGTTAGTGGAAATTATATTTTTTTACAAAAGTTTATCAACCTGTCCTTATATAAAGATAACATTTTATCTAACCGAATAAAAATTTGTTAAATTTCTGTAAAAAATACAAGCTTATTTTATGTTGTAAATTGGTTTTTATTAAGTTATATAAATTTTTACAGGGAAATTAACAAATTTAAAATTTTACAGAGTTTTTAACAATACAAGTGTAGTAATTGATTAAAAGGGAATGTAAAATCAATGGATGTACATAATAAATTTTTAGTCAAGAAAAGTTTACAACCGAACTTTCAAGGTATGTACGTTCTTAGGGGTGTTGCCAAAGATGTTGAAAGAGCAACATTCCTTATTAATGAGAAATGTGGTGAAAAGTTTAACAGATTATTTTTCCCTAACAGACCATATTTCCCAGGATTTTATGAAATGAATCACTTGAATTTGCAAACTTTCTATTCCGATAACCAACAAAATTTTAAACGGTTAATTGCAACTAATGAACATGTCCCCAATATCGCAAATTGGTATCAAAATTATAGACCAATAAAAAAGATCACTCATACTGAAAGAGAGCTGAGTAATCTTACTCAGACCGAAGAAATTATGGATCAATACAGATTAAACCAGATGCTAAGGTTAATACAAAGAGTAAGAAAAGAACAGTCTGAAAAAAAGGCTATTTATAGACAAGCAAAAAAACAAAAAAAATTAAATAATCCTGAACCAATGGCAGATTTGCTCATTGATTTACACCTACAGGCAAAGAAAACTTTGCAACAGGTTAAGAAGTGTGTAGTTGTCCCCATCGAAGAAATAGCAGAACTTGATGTCAAAGCTGTACTAGAAGCAATAACAAAAGGGAGATTCAATTTCATAACAGGTGTAATTGAAAAATAATCTTATAAATTTGATACAATTTCTCGACATTATCTTCAACATATAAAAAAGCACACCATTATGGTAGTTTTTTAGAGCGGAAGACGAGACTCGCGTCTTGCTCGCTCGCATTTAACGGCAATTCCGCGTTTTGTTTTTAGCAATTTCATTGCTCACAAACAAAAGCGCTTCAGCCTCAGCTCGCTTGCGCAACTCGCAAATAACAATTTCTCATCAATATCTTCAGTCCATAAAAAAGCCCACCGCGTGGTGGGCTTCTTTATGGAGCGGAAGACGAGACTGTCTTGACCTGCTCGCAATAAACGTGTCTTCGGTTGATTGCTGCATAATTTTCAATTATTTTGCAATCAAGCCTCCGCACTCTGCTCACAGGTCGCTCGAACTCTACAATAAGTGTAATATAACAGTCGGTTTGAGAAGAAAGAACAGAAATTTTGAGAATACAAAAAAGTAGG
>CAMVQX010000050.1 GCA_947169755.1 uncultured bacterium | reverse complement strand
TACTCATTCATATAACGTTTCTATGTATCAATGTTTGTGGCGTATACAGCATTAGCTTCAATAAAGTTTCTTCTCGGATCAACTTTGTCGCCCATTAATATATCAAACAATTGGTCGCAAAGCATTGCATCTTCAAGGTTAACTTTCAACAATGTTCTTGTTGCCGGATCCATTGTTGTTTCCCAAAGCTGTTGTGGCATCATTTCACCCAAACCTTTGAAACGTTGAATAGTCATACCTTTTTGACCTCTGTCATCAATTATTTTTTGAAGTTTTTCAAAAGAATTGATTTCATACTGTTCTGTATCGGTTTCTAAAATCAATGTCTCTTCTTCTTCAATCAAATAATCTCTGATTAAAGGATAAGCAGCTTTCAAGCGTTTATATTCCGAACTCTTGATAATATTCTGGTTAATTATAACATGTTCTTCTTCATTTAAATTTAACTGAATTGAATATTTTGAATTCTCAGGATTATATTTCAATGAACATTTATAACTTGAAGCCTCTGAAATATTGTAATTTTTAGCGTGATCTTGAAGATAATGGTTTAAATAATCAACAATTTCAGTCATTTTAGCCTGATCATCAAAATCTTCAGGTGTAATATTAGAACGTACCAAACCTCTCAAAACAACAGCAGGATAAAGATTTAATATAGGGTTGTTGTAAGAATTATAGAACGCAGACATATTTTTGATTAATTCTAACAGTTCATCTCCTGTTTTTGTTCTGGATTTTGATTTGTCGGAAAGACTCAAATTTTTGATACCACGTTCTTTAAGCATTTTATCAAGTGCATGCTCATCATATAGGTATTCTACGTTATTTTTACCTGATGTAATCTTGAATAGAGGCGGTTGCGCAATATATACGTGTCCTTGTTCAATCAACGGCCTTGCATATCTAAAGAAGAACGTCAAAAGTAGTGTTCTTATGTGTGCGCCGTCAACATCAGCATCAGTCATAATAATAATTTTATGGTAACGAAGTTTTTCTAGGTTGATTTCATCAGGATTACGGCTAATATTTATACCGAATGCCTGAACCATTGATTGAATTTCATTGTTACCGTAAATTCTGTCTAATCTTGCCTTCTCAACGTTAAGGATTTTACCTCTCAATGGCAAGATAGCCTGAAACATCCTATTTCTGCCCTGTTTTGCCGAACCGCCAGCAGAATCTCCCTCAACAATGTATATTTCACATTTTTCAGGTTCCCGGTTTGAACAATCTGCAAGTTTTCCCGGTAATGTAGAATTCTCAAGAACAGATTTTCTTCTTGTCAATTCTCTGGCTTTTCTTGCAGCTTCACGAGCTCTTTGAGCTTGCAAAGTTTTTTCAATTATTATTTTTGCAATTTTCGGGTTAAATTCTAACCATTCTTGTAATTTATCGCGTACGGCATCTTGAGTGGCTGTCAAAGCTTCAGCGTTTCCTAGTTTTTCTTTTGTCTGTCCTTCAAATTCAGGGTTGGAAATTTTTACGCTGACAATAGCTGTCAAACCTTCTCTTACATCTTCACCTGAAAGATTTTGGTCAGAATCCTTCAATATATTATTTTTACGAGCGTAATCGTTGAATACACGAGTTAAAGAGTTTCTGAAACCTGTAAGATGCGTACCCCCTGAATGTGTGTTGATATTGTTTGCAAATGACAAAACACTTTCGGAGTAAGAATCAGTATACTGCATAGCAACTTCGATTTGCATACCGTCAACAACTTTATCAATATAAATCGGTTTGTCATGCAAAACTGTTTTGTTCTCGTTCATAAATTCAACATAACTTGCGATACCGCCTTCGTAATGAAATTCTTGTTGTTCACCTGTTACGCCGTCAATAAATACTATTCTCAAGCCTTTATTTAAGAATGCCATTTCACGTAATCTACTTGAAATTACATCTTTGTCAACGGTTGTAGTTTCGGTAAATATTTCAGGATCGGGCCAAAAAGTAGTTTTTGTACCTGTTTTGTCTGTAGCTTCACCTTTTTCAACAGGTGTCATCGGCTCGCCTCTCATATATTCCTGACGCCATACAAAACCTTGACGTGAAACTTCGACCTTGTATTTTTCCGATAAAGCGTTTACAACAGAAGCACCAACACCGTGTAAACCACCGGAAACTTTATAACCGCCATCCCCGAACTTGCCGCCTGCATGAAGTACCGTATGTACAATTTCTAATGCGGATTTTCCGCTTTCAGGTTTTATATCAACAGGGATACCACGGCCGTTATCTTCAACAGTTATACTGTTGTCTTTATTTATTGTTACGTAAATATCTGTACAAAAACCTGCGAGAGATTCATCGATGGAATTATCTACAATTTCATAAATACAGTGATGTAAACCTCTTTGAGAAGTTGAGCCGATATACATACCGGGTCTCATTCTAACGGCTTCAAGGCCTTCTAAAACTCTGATGTTGCTCGCATCATAGGATGCTGAAGTTGTAGTTTCGATTGCTTCATCATTATCTTCAAGTTCAACAACCTCTATTTTTTCCTGTATTTGAGGTTGTTCGCTATTGTTCATTGTTTCTGTGTCCGGCATAAATTTCTCCCACTAAAGTCTTATATCCCTTGACATTATTGTAACACAAACATTTTAAAAACACAAAATGTGTATTTTTTGTAACTTTTTAGTATATCTTATCGGGGAATATAAAAAATATTTATACAGTTTAGAATAAATTTGGAGGAGAAATTTATGGCAAAAAATTTACTGAAGTCAATAGGTAAAATTGTGGAATCCAGCGGTAATGACAAAATTACAATTTTTACTGCACATTTAAAAATAGACGGTAAAATATATATGCCTGAAGGTAGATGTGAAGAATGTCATGACGATTTTATTACATTAGAAAATGTACTGTTGTGCAGATTATCAGATTATTGTACTTGTAAAGATGACGATTGTGATTGTGATGATTACGTATGCTTCAAATACGATTGGATAAATATCGCAATCGATGATATTGTTGCATTCAGTGTAATACAATAAAATCTATTTAACAACTTCCCAAAGTGCATTCAAAACAACAGGATCCCATTTTGTTTCCGATTTCATTATTTCAAGAGCCTGTTCTTTTGACATAGCCTTTCTGTAAGGTCTGTCGGAAGTCATTGCACAGTATACGTCAGCAACGGCAATAATTCTTGAACCAAAAGGAATAGATTGACCTTTCAACCCTTCAGGGCCTGAACCGTCATATCTTTCTTTTTGGTATGTAATATAAGGTACAACCTCTGACAAGAAATTAATATTCATCAAGAAATGTACACCGATATTGGAGTGTTCTTGGATTTTTTTCAAGTCTTCAGGTGATAATTTGCCTGTTGATGCAAATATTTCTTCAGGTAGTGCTATTTTACCTATATTCTGCAGCAACCCTGCATAGTATATCAAATCTGTGGTTTTTTCGTTCAATTTTAATTGACGGCAAATTTTTCTTGCTGTATTTGCGGTATTTCTTGAATGGAAAACTTTATATCCGCCTTTTGTATCAACTGCATGAGCAAGATTCTCAACGAAGTTTTGCTGATAATCGCATAAATCGCCAATTAATGCAGTTAATTCGGCTCTTATATGTTGTAATTCGGAAATTGTAGAGGATTCATCTTCAATGAGCTTGTTGGTTTCATCTATAGTTCTTTGTAATGTCATGGAAGTTGCAAAAAGTATTGCAATACTCTCTACAAGGTTAATATAACCTTCATTTATTTCAGAATTATTTTGCAAAACGATTACACCAACGGATTTTAAATTGCAATGCATCGGAACTGCAATAACGTCTTCAAATACAGTTTCTCCGTTTAAAAAAGCTTTTCCGGCCGGAGTGGTTTCGTCAATTTTAAGACTTTGCTCAACATCGGAAACTGTTCCCACCAACCTGAGCTTGTCGGTATCTTCAAGATAAATTGAGCAATTTTCTACTTCAAGCATTTGTTTAATTGAATGTGCAATTGATGTAAAAATCGCTTCTTTATTTGAATCTATACTCAAAATGCTTAATGTATTCTGCATGGAGTATATAGAAATAAGTTCTTTTAACTGGCTGATTAAGCCTGATTTTTTATCTTTTGCATTAGCACCTATTTTCTTTGCCAAATCTTCAGAGATAAGGTTTTCTGCGATAAAATCGCCTAAATTAAGTGCAAAAATTTCTTCAATGGGGTCTTGTCCAATCAAATATTCGGATTGTGAAAACAAAGAAACTCCGTTATTTTTCTCTTCTTTTTTCATGAAAATTTTCCTTACATGCCTACCATCTTCTATATCGGCAAAACAGCAAAAAAACTTTAGTGATTTTTACAAAATTTCATACTTAAGTATGAAAAAGATTATACAAAAGTTAGAAAATTTATTATAAAAATAACTGTAATTAACTTTTTAATATTGATTTATTTATGCTATAATCCCGATATGATTTTAATTGGCGAGAATATACATGTTATCTCAAAATTGGTGCGGGAAGCACTCGTCAATCGTGACGAAGATTTTGTTAAAAGGTTAGTTCAAATGCAATCCGATATGGATTATGCTGATTTGAATGTCGGACCGGCAAAAGGAGAAATGGAAGGGATTTTGCCTTGGCTTTGCCAAATAGTTACAGAAGAATCAAATTTGAATATTTCTTTTGATACTACAAATATTGTTGAAATGGAAAAAGGACTAAAATCTTTTAGCGGAAAAACCTTTATAAACAGTACGTCTAAAGATGAACCCAAACTTTCAAAATTAATTGATATGGCGCTTGAGTTTGATAGCAATTTGATTGCACTAACCATGTCTAAAGAAACTGGTATCCCAAAATATTCTGACGGACGATTAGAAATTGCATTCGAAATCTATGAAAAGTGTACTGAAAAATGTTTATCTAATCAGAAATTATTTTTCGACCCTTTGGTTCTGCCTGTATGTGCTGACCAATCTCAAGGAATTGAGGCGTTAAATACAATAAAAATGATAAAAGAAAGTTTTGAGCCACCGGTAAAGACTGTTATTGGTTTGTCTAATATCTCAAACGGCGCTGAAAAAAGAGAACTTTTAAACAGAACTTTTGCGGCAATGGCATTTGGCGCCGGGCTTGATGCTGCCATAATTGACGCTAAAGATTCTGAACTTGTGAGAATTTTTAAAATGCTTGAAAATAACAATCCTCAGTTTGAAAGAGATAATATTTACTTAAATCTTGCAAATATGATGAGAGATTTTGGTGAAATTGATGATGTTGAGTTTGATAAAAATTCACAGGAACAAACTGAAATTATAAAAGCTGCCCGAATTTTGTTAAACCGTGAAATTTATTCCCACAGTTTTACACAAATTTGATTTTTCTGATATAATGTAAGCATTAGGGAGCAAAACTATGAAGAAGAAGTTATTAATTTCAGCTATATTATCTTTTATATTATCAGGCAGCGTTTATGCAATGCCGCCTGCTGCAAATTATTTGTACCAACAGGCTTGTTCGGCTGAATATAAGGAAGATTATTCTACAGCTCTTGCAAAATTGACGGAAGCACTGGCTATAGCTCCCGATGATGTTATGATTTATACAAAATTGGCCGGTGTATACAGTGAAATGGGTGAATATGAAAAAGCCCTTGATGCTTATGCAAAAGTTGCCAAACTAAAGCCTGCAGACGGATATATTTATGTCAGTGTCGGAAGTATTTATGAAAATCAAGGCAAATATAAAGAAGCACTTGAATCTTATAACAAAGTTATGGAAATGTGCCCTGAATATATTTATAATTATTTGAATATTGCAAATGTCAATTACCAATTGAGAGATTATAAGTCTGCAATTGAGAATTACAACAAATTTTTGGCAGTTTATTCCCAACACAAAGATGCACGTGAAAATCTTGCGGCATCATATGTTAGTGCAGGTGAATACGCTAATGCTGTAACTGAATATGACAATTTGTATGCGAAAAATCCCTCAGCGTTTAAAGATTATGCAAATTACGGCTTTGCTCTATATGAAACAAAAAAATATGACAAAGCTATAGAATTTTTAGAAAAAGCTGTAGATATTGATTCCGAAAATGTTGCAGCACACATTGATCTTGCTCAATGTTATAAAGAGTTGGGTAAAAATGATTTGGCATTAGGGCAGTATGATGTTGTATTCAGACAAGAACCGGAATTGCATGCCGTAAGATTTGATTACGGTAATCTTCTTGCGGAAATGGGAAAAGATGATGCAGCAATCGCTAATTACAAAATTTATATATCTAAATACCCTGAGGATTACAGAGGTTATCAGAATATAGGTATTGTATACAAACGTTTGGGAAAACTGGATGAAACTATTCAAAATTATCAAAAAGCTTTATCTTTGCAAAAAGATAACAGAGATATTGAGTTAGTTGAGGATTTGGCTGAGTGCTATCATATTAAAAAAGATTATTCAAAAGCGATAAAATATTATGATGAGGTGCTGGCTGCAAAACCGACAGATTACAACGCAAGATTTAACAGAGCTCTTGTTTTGCACGCAACCGGCAACTATAATGATGCAATCACTGTTTATAATGCGCTTTTACAAGAAAAAGACAATTTAAATGTTCATAACAATTTGGCGGCTGCATATGTTGCCGAAGGTGATAAATACCTGAAATCAAAAAATTATTCTCTTGCAACCGAAATGTTCGGAAAAGCAATTGAACTTGATACTCAGGACAGTTATGCATATTTTGGTATGGCAAAAGCATACAGAGCTTGTAATGTAAATGATAAAGCCACTGAATTTTATGAAAAAGCAATAGCAATGGCTCCTGACAAAACTCAATACAGCACCGAATTTGCCGAATTTATTTCCTCAACAACTCCTGTTAGTGTCGGAAATACAGAGGGTGGTTTGCAGGATATAACGTTATCTATGGATTCGTATAAAGCCGGAGAAGAAGCTGACGATGTACAATACAAAGATTTGATTTCAAAAGGTGACGAAAATTATAACAGCAAAAATTATGATGTTGCTATAAAAAATTATCAGGATGCATTAAAAATTAAACCGTCGGATGAGGTTACTCTTTTGAAAATAGGTAACATGTATAAGCTAAAAGATGATAACAGAGGTGCAATAAGTTTTTATAAAAAATCAATTGTAGTTAATCCAAACTATACGGACGGTTGGTTTAATTTAGGACTTGTTTATGCAAATGAAAAAAATAATAACAAAGCTAAAGAGTGTTTTCACCGTGTAATAACATTAAATCCTAACTATGGATATGCATATTATGCCCTTGCAATGGCTTATGAAAAAGACGGTAACAAACCTGAGGCATTGAACAACTACAAGATATTTTTGACTCATAACAGTGACGAAGCAACTTTCAAATCAGTACAAGAAAAGATAAAAGAGCTTGAACAATGAAAAAATTATTTTTCGGATTGTTTTTGTGTTTGATTTTATGCTGTGGTTGTTTGCAGGATAAACCCGGTATACTTTTTAATCATCAACCTATTACGGAAAAAAATATCTATAATCATTCAAAAATATTTCCGCTTGGATCAAGAATATATTATGTTATTTTGATGCCAAATAAGGTTGAATCTCGCTATTTGTATATTCAGATTGTAAAGAGGGACAACGATTACGGAAGAATCGGTTATGATTTGATTATGACACGTGATATAAGATTAAAAGATGAGGAAGTAAATTATTTTACGGATTATTTTGTAATAAATCAAAAAGGATATTACGAAATGCAAGTTTATTCAAAAGACAATCCTCATAAAGTTTTTACCTCTGCAGAATTTTATGTTCAGGAATAATTTTTGTATAAGCTATTGACCTATCACACAAAATAATAATAAAATAGATTAGGAGGGAGTATATGACTGAAAAAATCTTAATTGCGTTCTATTCTCATACAGGGAATACAAAAAGTGTCGCAGAAAAAATTCAATCGTTAACAGGCGGAGACCTTTTTGAGATTAAAACTACTCAAGTTTATCCTGCAAATTACAATGATCTTGTAAATCAAGCTAAAATTGAAAAACGGGATAATATTATGCCGGAATTGGTTGAAAATGTGGATATTTCAGGCTATGACAAAATATATATCGGTAGTCCTGTTTGGTGGTATACTTTTGCAACTCCGATAAGAACATTTTTAGCAAAAAATGATTTTTCGGGTAAAACTATAATACCTTTCTGTACCCATGGCGGCGGCGGAGCTTCCGCAACGTATGAAGATATCAAAAAATTGTGCCCGAATGCCGAGGTAAAAGACGGTTTTACAAGTTATGAAAATTCGGCTAAATTGTCAGATATAGAAGCTTGGCTAAAATAGGAGAAAAAATGAAAGTATTATTGATTAATGGTTCACCGCATAAAGACGGTTGTACATATACGGCACTGGAAGAAATTGCCAAAACTTTAAAAGAAGAGGGCATAGGTTCTGAAATTTATCAGGTTGGGACTGATGTGGAAGCTTGCCGTGCGTGTTATGCTTGCGCAAAACTCGGACGTTGTGTAATAAATGATAGGGTAAATGATTTTGTGGATTATGCAAAAGATTTTGACGGTTTTATTATAGGTTCTCCGGTGCATTACGCATCAGCCTGTGGCGGAGTAACCGCATTTATGGACAGAGCATTTTTCTCTTGTTCAAAAGCCGGTAAAATTGAAACATTTTTGCACAAACCCGGTGCTGCAATAGCAAGTGCAAGACGTGCAGGTACAACAGCTACACTTGATCAATTAAATAAATATTTTACAATAACTCAAATGCCGATAATTTCCGGAAGATATTGGAATATGGTGCATGGTGCAACTCCTGAACAAGTAAAACAGGATTTGGAAGGTATGCAAAATATGCGGATTCTTGCAAGAAATATGGCTTGGCATCTGAAATGTAAAGAAGCCGGTGAAAAAATGGGTGTTCCGATGCCTAAAGAAGAAGAAATAACTTTCACGAATTTTATAAGATAGTCTCCCATATCGGGAGATTTTTTATATGTTCGGGTAATTTTTGAGTTCTTTCCTCCAAACCGTAAAAAAGTATATTGCAAATATAAAATAAACTCCCCACATTACAAGTGTAGAATACGCTTTTGCGCCGTGAACAACGAGATTTAGCCACATTAAAAATGACAGACCGTTTACGATTATCCAAACAATCCATTGCTCGAAAAGGCGTCTAACCGTAAAATACATTCCCAAAATTGATAAAAATGTTGTTATGCCGTCTATTATCGGGCTTTTATCTCCGAGATATACAAGTATTGAGATTGTGGCAACACAACCGGCAAGTCCGATAATAGAGTATTTTATTCTGCGTTTAACGGACATTTTGCTTTTTTCAATTTCAGAAGTTTCTGATTTAAGATGTTTGCTCCACCTGAATATTCCCAAAACCTGCATAGGGATATAATATAGCAGGTATAAAAAACCGTTTCCTATTAATAAATTCAAAAATGATAAATAAACGTAACACCCTGAGCCCAGAATTCCGAAAAAGTAACATGAAATTTTACCTTTGCCGGCAATTATTGTGTATAAAATTCCAAAGACGGAAGAGCATACCGCAACTAAGCTGTCATGCAAAAATAATGCATTGTAAGCGATTACTGCAAGAGCAATAAAGAGTCCGGTTAGTTCTCTTTTTTTCCAGCCTGAAATTTCTTTTTTGACAAACTCCGTAATTTTCATCATGTGCATTGTATAATAAACTAAGATGAAAGTACAGGCTATATACAACAGCAAAATTTTAAAAAAGGGATTAGAATTTGCGGCCGATAACAGCGCTCTTTTTGTTGCGACGACATCACTTGTTTTGTCAACAGCTGCAAGACCTTTGGCTATTTTGTCAACCCCAAAAACTGATAAAGAAAATAAAAAATATGCTGCGGCAAAATCACTTGCTTCATCTGCTGTCGGGTATCTGGTAATGCTTGCTGCAGCGACTCCGCTTGCCAAATCCATAAAAAAAATAGATAAAAACCCCTCAAAATACCTTAAATCCGAAACAATAAAAACCTTACAAGCCGGAGAACAAACCCTTTTAAAATCAAAAAAATACGGTTTTGCAACTCAGCTTTTCAAATTGGGCTTAGGTTTTCTGATAGCTGTTCCAAAATCTATATTAACCTGCGCTCTGATACCGCCTTTTATGGAAAAAATATTTAAAAAAGATAATTCAGCTCGGTCAAAAGAGCCGACTTTTACAGGTTTAACCAAAAATATCGGAAAAATTATTGATACATCTTTTGTTAAAAAATTAGCGGACAAGTTCCA
>CAMVQX010000049.1 GCA_947169755.1 uncultured bacterium | reverse complement strand
TATCTTGCATTTCTGTTTCCTTCGATGCCTTGAGCATAAGTCAACAAATCCAAAAATTCACCCGAAACATAGTCTAATATTTTGTTATTTGGGTTCTTAGGATTTGAGATTTTTCCCAATTGGGCGTTAATCGGAATATTACCGCCGCCGCCATAGATATCTTCAAACATGTCAATTGTATCAACAATTGATCGTGAATATTGTTTGCGTAATTCCGGATTTTGTTTCCAGAAACGACCAAACATTGTTTTTTCATTGGATGACTTTCCGTTAAGTTTTTCATCTTCGGTAAATATTTTCATTTCCTCTGACAAATGTATTCTTTCTGCGGCAACAGTCATAATTGGGCTCATGTACTTAATAATAAATGAAGCTTGAGGGTCATCTTTCCCAAAACGCTTACGAATAGCTCTTTTTACGCCGTCTTCATCAATAGGTCCTTTATTCAAATCATTTTCCAAGTTTGTTCTCTCATGGCTTTTCATGATATGTTTTCTCGGACGAGGAGCGTCATCTTCTTGAACATTGCCTGCAGAGTGTGTACCGCTATGCAGCCCGCTTTTGTTTACCCCCGGTGCATAAGAATCTTTTGGTAAAGTTACAAAGAATTTTTTGTATTCATCTCTTGTATGGATAAATGAATGCCAAAAAGCTTGTTTAGGATATTTTATGCCATAAGTACTCAAAGTAGAATAAGTAATCGGTTCTTTTATATACTCTTTGTATTCGTCGTTTAAATCATTTTCATAGAAATCTTTGCTTATTTCTTTAAGTGTTTTGCCTTCTAAATATATTTTTCTCAAAAGGTACATTCCAAAGTTATCACTACCGTTTTTTAAAAGCGGTTCTGTACCAAGTTCTTTTACAACTGCTATTTCAGAGAGGATACCCTTTCTTGATTTAATATTGTTTTCGTGGAGATCTTTGAACAAGTCTTCTTCAGGATACAAACCTTTTACGTATTCAAAATTGTCCACTTTATCAATATACTTAAATACTTCAGCCATCATTTGTTCCGGCGGAATATGCTGGCGTGTATTGTAGTCGTAATCTAAGTAATCTCTCATTGTTCTAGGCATATTTTTACGATTGAAATCCTGAGCATAAAAATCTTCCGGAGTTCTGCCCATAAATGAAATATTGTAATCTTGATATGCAAAAACATTTCGTTTTTCACTTTGTTCTATCGGATTGCTGATATTTTCTTGTTTTTTGCGCAACGCAATATTGGGGGGGGGTGTAAATGATATTGGTAAAATTCTCATAATGTTCCTTTTAAAAAACTATGCATTATATTATAATCCTGTAAATACAAAATTTTGCTATTTTTTGAAGTTATGTTAAAATGGACTCAATAGGAGAGAAGATTATGAGTTGTGATGTTATAACTATCGGAAGTGCTACAATGGACGTATTTGTTGAATGTGAAGATGCAAATATTGTATCCGTTTATACAAAGAATAAGAAATCAGAGTTTATGAGTTACCCTTACGGTGCAAAAGTCGAAGTCTCAGATTTTGCGTCACGTGTCGGCGGCGGCGGTGTTAATACTGCTTGTAACTTTGCAAACCTTGGTTATAACACTTGCGCTATATTTAAAATCGGTGATGACATTTATTCAAAAGGTATTTTAGAATCATTTGAAGGTAAAAATGTTGATTTATCGCACATAATACAAGATCCAAAAATCAGTACAGGTTTTTCTATTATTTTGGTAAGTTTTCAAGGTGATAGAACGGTTCTTGCTCACCGTGGTGCAAACGGTCAGATAAAAAAATCAGATATAGATTTTGAAGCTATAAAACAAGCAAAATTAGTTTATATTGCACCGCTAAACGGCGACAGTACAAAAGTTCTTGATGATATTGTGAATTTTGCTAAAGAATATGATGTTAAAGTATGTTTTAATGCCGGAACTTCAAGCATCAAAAAAGGTTTTGCATATATGAAAAAGATACTTGAAAATGCACATATTGTTGTTATGAACAAAGAAGAAGCAACTATGGCAACCGGAATTCAAGTCAGACCTGATACAAGTAAAGAAAAATTCTCGGAAGAACTTATTCATCCAGATATAAAAGAGATGTTTAAAAAATTAAAAATATGTGATTATCAGGTTATTGTTATAACTGATGGCGGTCGTGGTGCATATGCTTATGACGGAGAAAAATATTATTATTGTCCTGTATTTGACGGGCCGGTTGTATCTACACTTGGCGCGGGTGATGCATTTGCATCAACTTTCTGTGCAACGCTTGCCAAGAAAGGTATAGATATCGGAAAAGCTTTGATGTATGCATCGGTAAATTCAGCCGGTGTTGTATCTGAATTCGGTGCAACACAAGGACTTTTGACTTTTGAACAAATAGAAGAAAAATTATCTCAAAACCCTCAATATTGCTGTAAAACTATTGCTTAAGGTATGCTTCAATAAACCCGTCTAAATCTCCATCCATGACGGCATCAACATTAGAAACTTCAAAGTTTGTTCTATGGTCTTTTACCATTTTGTATGGATGGAATACATATGAGCGAATCTGTGAACCAAAATTTATATCAACATTTTCACCTTTTAATTCCGCAAGTTTCTTCTCGTGTTCTGCCTGTCTTATGGCAAGCAGTTTTGAAGCCAAAATTTGCATGGCATTTTCTCTGTTTTGGAGTTGAGAACGCTCTTGCTGGCATTTTACAACAATTCCTGTCGGTTTATGTAAAATTCTAACGGCAGTTTCAACTTTGTTTACGTTTTGCCCGCCGGCACCTCCTGAGCGCATAGTATCAATCTCTAATTCTTCAGGCGGAATTGTTATTGTTTTTTCAAAATCTTCTATTATAGGCGAAACTTCTAATGAGGCAAAGCTTGTTTGGCGTTTACCGTTTGCATTGAATGGTGAAATTCTTACTAACCTGTGAACTCCTTTTTCTGCTTTAGAATAACCATAGGCATATTTCCCTGTAATTTTTATTGTAGCAGACTTTATACCTGCCTCATCGCCGTCAAGTTTGTCTAAAAGCTCAACTTTCCATCCTTTATTTTCAGCCCATCTCATATACATTCGAAGCAAAAGACTAGCCCAATCCTGAGCGTCAGTACCGCCTGCGCCCGCATTGACAGTTAAAATAGCATCAGCTTCATCATATTCGCCATTAAGCATCTGCTTAATTTCAAATTTGTCGAGAGCTTTGTCCATTTCTGTCATAATATTTGAACATTCGTTGATTAAATCCTCATCACCTATCTCAAATGCCGCTTCACAATCATCAAGGACGCCTTGCCATTTGGATACAAATTCCAAATTATCTTTTATATCTCTGATTTTTGAACCCAATTCAGATGCTTTCTTTTGATTAGCCCAAATTTCAGGACTTTGAAGCTGAGCTTCTAAGGTCTCGACTTCTTTATTCATGGAATCTGTATCAAAATTATTTATTTTTTCAAAACGATTTTTTAATGTATTAAATTGCTGCTTTAATTCAGTATCCATAACACAATTTTACTAAAAAAATATATTCTTGCAATTGCCTTAAAAACTGCTATAATATAAAAGTTATGAATATGTTGGAAGGATTAAAAAAGTTATATAAAGGGGAAGATGCTTTTCAAAGACACGTAACGTTATTTTCAATATGCGGTACTTTTGGTCTTTTTGAAGCTTATGTACAAATGAACCCCGGAGTTTGGGAAAATGTAGGACTTTCTTTATATGCCGTATTATTTATGTTTTTCTTTTGCGGATACGAAACTCTGTTTTTGCGCGAAAGAGAGTTGCCTGAGGTTGATCTTAGAGCAATGAAATTAACATTGAATAAGGTTATATTTATAGTTTTTTTAATTGGTATACCTCTATATTTATCAAAATTTTTCCCAAGATATTCTCAAATAGCTTTTTTTATAGAAATATTGCTTGCTGTCCCTTTGACATCGATTCAGGCAGGATTTTCTTATAAATTTGAAGAACAAGATGCTTTTAATTTTATAAAAAGTTTCAGATTTACTGACTATTTAATGCTAATTTTAAAAAGATTATGGGTTATAGCTTGCAGTTATTCGTTGGTTTTTGTAGCAATATTTGTATTATTCTTTATTGCCGGACTGGCTATTGGTTTTGTATCAAGGGGAGATGTCGCAGATATGCAGCTGATTATATCTTCTCAGCAAGATATCATTTTTAGATTATCAAATTATTTAGCAATGATTATGATGGTATACGTATTAACGATAGGCACATTAGTTTGGGATTACGAATTAATAACAACTAAAGAGAGAAAAGATGAAATCTGTTGATTTAATTTCAAAAGGATTGGAAAGAGTTTTTAGTGGTGAAGATTGCAGAGTTAAGCATATCGGACTGTTTGCTATGGCAGGTATCACATCTTTGATTAGTACAAATTTTAGAACTATTTCTGAAGCTTATAAAAATGCACATATTACTCCGAATTTTGGAGAAATTGTTGTTGAATTACTGATATTTATTCTTATCAGTACTTATGTTGGCGGATATATTTTACAATTTATGCATAATGTTCATCATAATGAGGAATTACCTAACCTTGACGGGAAACCTATATCGGCAGTTTTAAAATCTGTTCCGCTCGCGATAGTATGGTTTATTTATTTTTCTGTAATTGTTTTGGCGGTTAGTTCAATGTTTGCCGGAACTCCGGGACTTACTGGTCTGTTGTATATTATGTTGGCGTTGACACCTGTTTTTCTTATTTATATTCCGTTTTGCTACATATTTGTTTGGGTTGCATTTTCGAAAAATTTTGATGCAAAGGGTTTATTTAACCCGTTTGGTGCTTTTAAATATTTAAAGGCATTTGGTATTGTACTTGCAGTTTTCATTTGTATGTTTGTATTAAATATAATAGCTTTTATACCAATAGGAATAGTTGGTGGTATTGTAGGTGCTTTGAGCGGAGGAACTAAGGTTGCAAGTTATATTGGCGGAATTATGGGCGGATATATAGGGTATGTCGGACAGTTTATATTAGCGTATTGTCTTGTGCAAATATACAAAGAAAAATTTGAGCAGCAAGAATAATTATAGGTTAGTGCCGTGTAAATCGGTACCGCCTGTTTTAATAAGGTTTAAACTGTCGGCTATGCGTTCGACAGTTTTTATTTTATGAAATTTGATTATTCCTCTGTGACGTTTGTACTGGTAATAAACTTCTAATCCGTCAAGCCCGTAGGAAACGAGTTTCTTGACAAAGCCTTCAAGATTGATTGCCCAACAACAGGCCGGGTGAGCCAAAATTGCAATCCCGCCGGCATTGTGAATAGCATTAATTAATTTTTTAATATCACGCTTTGCAAAAATCCTTACCCAATCAGCCTCTGTTTCTCGTTTGGATTTGGCTAAAAATGGTTGAAGTTCCGGATTTTCAATATCAATTCCATACGCTAACAGATGCATAAAAACGTAGCCCGACCAAACATCAAATTCTGCGGCAGGGATTAATATCTCATCTTTTAAAATTCTGTGTGCGTCAACTGTGTTATGGTCGCATATTGCAATTTTTTTATAACCTTTAGCTTTTGCTTGAGCTAAAATATCAGAAGCTTCAGCTTTTCCGTCGGAAAAAGTTGTATGTATATGTAAATTAATAAGATTATTCTTGTAATCTTCCTCTGTAAAGCTTGATAATAATTCGAGATAAGAACTTTTCACTATCTACCTTTTACTTTTCACTTATTTGTACTAAACTGATTCTATAACAAAAGGATTGAATATGAAAAGGGTCTTAAACATATTTTTTGAAGGGTTGAAAATATATTGTGTCAATATACACAAATTTTTGTTGTATATGACATTTCCTGTTTTGGGACAGATTTTAGGATTGTTTTTAGTTTTCGGGTTAAATTTTTGGTTTACTCAAAATTATCAAAATTTAGTTGTAAAATATCCTGCCTTAAATGATTTATCAATTTTAATCGGACTTGTAGTGTTGACTGCCGTACCCGGGCTTCTTATTTTTATTAAAGCTTTTTGGGATTACTTGGTTGCTTATGTCGCACTTAACTCAATGACTGAAGGATATTTAAATACAGGAAAGGTCTATGATTTTAAGGCTCATAGAAGTGTTGCTACAAACAAAACATTTGCATTTATTGCATTGTGGTTTATTTTTGGGATTTTTACGTTCCTTGCGATTATTCCTGTATTTTGGATATTAGGCGGAATATTTTTCATTTATTTTATTTTGATATTTCAAGTATTTACGTTTGAAAACGGACTTTCTCCGGTTGGATATTTCAAAAGAAGTTTTGACATTATCAAAGGCCATTTTGCCGGAACATTTTCACTTTTACTTATACTTGTAGTGTTAACATATTTTCTTCTAAGTTCAGGGCTTTCTGTTATATTTGATTGCTTAAATTGGACTAATTCAATATCAAAAGCATTTGAAGCTTGGGTATTTACGTTACCAATTGAATCGCTAGAACAATTTGGCGTAACTCCGGCTAAAATATCGAAAGTAATACTTGAAAATCTGATAATGTTCATTACAATCGGGTTTACATTACCTTTAAGAAGTATTTGCTGGACTCTTTGGTACAAGAATTATGCAGAACCTGTTGAAAAACCTGTAAAAACTGCACGTAAAAAAAAGGTGTCTGCTCAAAAAACAAAAACCTTTAAAATCGAAAAACGTGAAATTGATCCTGAAATTATCAGACGTGCAAGATTGGAGGATGACGAATACTAATATGTTTATCTGCAAAAATTGCAATTCAGTTGATAAATTTGAATTAATGTTTTCGCCTGATTATCAAGGTGAAAAAAAATTTTTGCAGGAATATAATAAAAATGGTGATATTGAAATAACCGTTGACGGATATAAATTTATACCGGATTTACAATTTATGAATGAGCATGCCGTTTGCCGTTATTGCGGACAAATTTATATGTGGGACTACGAAGGGGAAAAATAATGAAAAGAGAGAACAGAAAAAATGATGAAACTCGCGAAATTAAATTCACAAAAGATTTTACAAAACATGCACTTGGCTCTGTTTTGGTAGAATTTGGTGACACCAGAGTTATTACAACAGCATCTGTAGAAGAAGGTAAACCAAAATGGATGGATAAAGAAGATAAAAGAGGCTGGGTTACAGCAGAATATTCACTTTTACCATCTGCACCAAACACAAGATGCCAACGTGAAAGAACTAAAATTTCAGGCAGAACTCAGGAAATTCAACGATTGATTGGTCGAAGTCTGCGTGCATGTGTAGATTTGGAAAAATTGCCTGATTTGACTATTACTATTGATGCAGATGTAATACAAGCAGACGGAGGAACTCGTACAGCAAGTATTTGCGGCGGATTTTTGGCATTAAAAATTGCTGTAGACAAATTATTAGCTGATGGTACATTAAAAGAAAATCCTATTATTGAGCCAATTGGTGCAATTTCAGCAGGAATTGTCGACGGAGAAGTCAGGTTGGATTTGGATTATATTGAAGATTCTAATGCTCAAGTTGATAGTAATATTGTTTTAACAAAAAGTGGAAAAATTATTGAATTTCAGACTACGGCTGAAGGAGAGCCATATGAGCAGGAACAAATGATTAAGATTTTTAACACTGCAAAGGCAGGAATTGAAAAAATTATTGATTTGTATAATTTAGTTTAGTACAATGTTACTGTAAAAAAAGGAGAGTTTATTATGAAGAAAAATTTAATCGCTTTATTAGCAGTAGTAGTTTTATCTGCAACAGCTGTAAATGCAGCAACAGCGCAAAATCCTATCGCTCGTTGGCTGAACAACACAGCTGACTCTATTGAAAGAGTAAATACAGATATTAACAAATCTCAAGCAAAAGCTGAAAATGAAAGACAATCTTTCATCGCTCAATGGAGAGCAAAAAGAGCTGAAGCTAGAGCTCAAAGAGAAGCAGACAGAAAAGCTCTTGAAAGCGAAGTAAAAGAAACTAAAAATGCGTTCAAAAGATTATTCACATGGGATTGGGATTAATTTTTAGAATTATTAAGAAAGACACCTCCTCTGAGGTGTCTTTTTTTGCATAAAAAATTTCTCCGTGCTACAATCCTCGTATGCAAACTATGACAAAAACTTTAACGGGTTCACAGGTCATTATACATACCCTAAAAAGCCTTGGTCTGGACAGTGTTTTTGGCTATCCGGGCGGGATTGTTTTGAACATTTATGATGAACTATCAAAACAAAATGATATAAGTCATTTTTTGATGCGTCATGAACAGGCTGCAATCCATGCTGCAGAAGGGTATGCAAAGACTTCCGGAAAATGCGGTGTTGTACTTGTAACTTCAGGACCGGGGGCAACAAATTTGGTAACTGGGCTTGCTAACGCTCAAATGGATGGTACTCCTTTAATTGCCATAACAGGTCAAGTTTCAGCTGAATTGTTACATAAAAATTCATTTCAGGAAGTTGATATTATAAATATTACAAAATCATGTACAAAAAAGAATTTTCAAATAACTAACGTAAATGATTTGCAGAAAACTTTATCTGAGGCATATCATATCGCAATGTCAGGCAAAAAAGGTCCTGTATTAATTGATATAACAAAAAATGTGTTTTCTGAACAAACTGAACTCGAAAATTCTATTGAAATTAAAACTGTAAAATCAGAATTGCCAATCAATATAAATAAGGCTGTCGAAGCTTTAAGGTATTCTCAAAAAGCTGTAATTATTGCAGGTGCCGGAGCTTCATACAAAGAAGTACAAACTTTATCCCATAAATTACATATTCCTGTTGTTAGGACGATGTTGGGTTTTTATCCGCAAAATGACAATAATTATATAGGAATGGTCGGAATATTCGGACAAAATTCTGCAAATAATGCAGTAAAAGAAAGCGACCTTATTTTTGCAATCGGAACAAGATTGAATGATCGTATAAAATGTTGTTTTGGAAATATGCTACAAACTATTATTCAACTAAATATTGACCCCTCTAATATTCCTGAAAATTCAATATCTTTAATAGGTGATTCAAAAGCAGTACTTGAAAATATAATTGAACAAAATATTGTACCTAAAAATACTCAATGGCTTGAATATACAAGGTTGTTAAAATCTCAAAATATTGAGCCTCAAAAACGTACTAATGTTATGCATTCGTTTGAAGTAATGCGTGAAATTCAAAAATATTTAGACGGCAAATACACAGTAACAACCGAAGTCGGCCAGCATCAAGTTTGGGCGGCAAGATATTTGAAATTTAATGAGCCTAATAAATTTATAACATCAGGCGGTCTCGGAACAATGGGGTTCGGTTTTCCTGCAGCAATTGGCGCAAGTATAGCTCTAGATAATTCTCCCGTTGTTTGCATAGCCGGAGATGGTTCTTTACAAATGAATATACAGGAACTTGCTACTTGTATGGATTATAAGCTGCCGGTTAAGGTACTTATTTTGGATAACGGATATTTGGGTATGGTTCGTCAATTCCAAGAAAAATCTTGTGAAGAAAGATATTTTGCCACAAAAATCTCCAATCCGGATTTTGTAAAACTGGCTGAAAGCTACGGTGCAGTCGGAATTAGGGTAGAAAAACTTGAAGATATTAAATCTGCACTTGATAGAGCTTTTTCAACAGACAAAACTGTTTTAGTGGATTTTGTGGTCGAACCTATGGAACTACTCTAATCCATTTGTGTGTAAACTTTTTTGATTTCTTGAATATCTTGCCACATTAACCATTTAGGACTTCCCTTTTCTCGGGAATCATTTCTGAGAAGGTATGACGGATGAAAAATCGGCATCATTTTTGAATTATGGGGCCCGGCATACCATTTCCCTCTTATTTTTGTAATTCCTTGTGTTGAACCAAGTATGGATTGTACTGCAACGCGTCCGCAGAGTAATATTATACGCGGTTTTAAAATTTCAATTTGTGCATCAAGATATTCCCGGCAAGCTTCTTTTTCTTCGGGAAGCGGATCTCGATTTTCAGGAGGACGGCATTTTATCGTGTTACATATGTAAACATCTTTTTGTCTGGAGAGCCCTACTGATTCAAAGATTTTGTCCAAAAGCTGTCCGGCTTTTCCTACAAACGGTTCACCTTTCTGATCTTCATAATATCCTGGAGCTTCACCAATCAACATTAGTTTGTGATTGGGTACGCCTGCAGAAAAAACAGTATTAGTTCTGGTTTTGCCAAGTGAACATTTTTGGCAGGAAAGACACTTTTGAAAAACCTTTTCCAGCTCTTCTTTTTCTTCATCCGTCGCTTCGTACATGATTTAAACACTTTCTGGTTCAAGCAATGATATTACTGCATTATCAAGACTTAAATATTTACGGATAGTGTTTTCTATATCT
>CAMVQX010000048.1 GCA_947169755.1 uncultured bacterium | reverse complement strand
GAAAATATTCGCCAAGAGAGAGCTGAAATTGTTAAAAAGCTTTCTGCTAAAAAATATAATGAATTTATATTCAAAAATATCGGGAATGATTGTGAAGTTTTGGTTGAAAAACATCCGGATAAAAAAACAGGATTGTTAAAAGGTGTTACAAGAAATTATTTGACTGTTTTATTAAATTCAAAAGATGAAAACCTTTTGAATACTGTACAAAATGCAAAAATTACAGAAATAAAAAATGATAAAATTTTTGCCCAACTCTGTGATTTATAGTATAATTAAATCTATGGGATATAAGATATTATCAAAAAAAGAGATTTGTCCGAATCAGTTTGAAATAACAATTGATGCTCCTTATGTTGTCAGAAACGCTAAAGCGGGGCAATTTATAATATTCAGAGCTGATGAAAATTCTGAAAGAGTACCGCTTACAATTGCGGATGTTGACAAAGAAAAAGGTGAACTCACCTTAGTATTTATGGCTGTCGGCTATTCTACCAAAAAACTTGCCGCAATAAATGTCGGTGAAGAAATTCACGATATCGTTGGACCTTTAGGACAGCCTACACATATAAAAAAATACGGAACGGTTGTTTGTCTTGCAGGTGGGTATGGTGCAGCACCATGTTATTTGATTGCCAAAGCGTTTAAAGATGCCGGTAATAAAGTATACATGATTATGGGTGCAAGAACAAAAGAGCTTATCTTTTGGCAAGACAAGATGAAAGATGCGTGCACTGAACTGTTTATTACTACGGATGACGGCTCATTAGGTGAAAAAGGATTTGTAACACAGGTTCTTAGTCGGATAATGAATAACGAAAAAGTAGATTATGCAATAGCCGTCGGACCTATGCCGATGATGAGAGCAGTGGCGGATTTAACTCGAGATAAAGGAATTTATACTGAAGCAAGTATGAACCCAATCATGGTTGACGGTACCGGCATGTGTGGTGCATGTCGAGTTACTGTTGGCGGCGAAACTAAATTTGCTTGTGTTGACGGTCCTGATTTTGATGCTCACAAAATTGATTTTGATGAAGTAATAAACAGAACAAAAATTTATAAAGATCAGGAACGAAAACGTGACGAAAATTGTAATTTATTAAAACAAGGAGAAGTCAATGGTAAATAAAAATATTCCATTTTGCCCGCTAATGTCTGCAGGTTCAGATATTGATAAGGTTTGTACATTAGATAGATGTGCATGGTTTGTACCAAGTGTTAAAAAATGTTCTATGTATATGCTTGCGTACAATGCATTATTAGATACTACAGCCAAACAAGCTAAAAAATAACTATGAAAATATTGGTCTGCGTAAAACAAGTGCCTGATACCACTGATATCAAGTGGACGGAAAATAATACAATGCAAAGAGAGGGTGTCGAAAGTATTATCAACCCTTTCGATTTGTATGCTATTGAGCATGCAGTAAATTTAAAAAAACAAATAAGTGATTCTGTGGTAACCGTTTTGACAATGGGGCCGATGCAAGCTGAAAGTATGTTAAGAAAAGCTATTGCCATGGGGTGTGATGATGCAGTTTTGCTTTCTGATAAAAAGTTTGCAGGTGCTGATACTTATGCTACAGGGAAAACTATTGCTGCTGCAATAAAAAATAAATTGTCAGATTATGATTTGATAATATGTGGTCAGTTTGCAATTGATGGTGATACAGCGCAAACAGGCCCCAGCATTGCATCTCAACTGGATATTCCGCAAGTTACATTTGTAAAAGCACTTGAAAGATGTGATGGCAAGTCTTTATATGCAATACGAGAATTGGAAGAGGGTATGGAAACTGTTAAGGTAGAATTTCCAACTCTAATTTGTGTTTTGCAAGGCTCTGAAGATCCTATACGCCCTACAATTGCAGGAACTATAAAAGCTCAAAACTCATCTGTTACTGTATATACTATGGAAGATATCGGTTTAGATGAGGCGGGAATTAAGGCATCTCCGACGTATGTTAGCAAAGCTTTCAGACCGGAACATAATAGAGGTGAATGTACATATTGTCAAACTTATGCTTCTTTAGCTCAAAAAATAAAGGAGTATGTCAATGAGTAAAATAATGATATATGCAGAGGTTACTCGCGATAATTATTTACATACTGTTGTTTTTGAATTGGCATATAAAGCTCAAAAATTGGCAGAAAAGCTTGATAGTGCTGATGTATCAGCTCTTTTGATATGTAAATGCGGTTTAGGTGAAAATTTTAAAGAAGCATTTATGAATTCAGGGTTTGACAATGTTTATATTGTTGAAAATGACAGGTATACTCATTATTCGACGGAATTGTATTCAAAAGCAGCAATTGAAATAATAAAAGAAGTTCAGCCTGACATAGTTTTAATCGGAGCAACAACACAAGGCCGAGATTTGGCGCCAAGAATTTCATCATCTTTACATACAGGTTTGACAGCTGATTGTACCGGTTTAGATATTAATGAAAACGGAAAACTTGCAGCTACTCGTCCTACATTTGGCGGAAAATTAATGGCAACTATATTATGTAAGACACTTCCTCAAATGGCTACGGTAAGACCAAAGGTTTTTAAGCCGTCACCTGAAAATATTGTAAAAAATACAAATTTTATATATAAAGATTTTGAAATCGCAGACATAAAAAGGAAAGTAGAATTTATAGATTTTTCTGCTAATTTAAGGAATGAAATTAATGAACTTGATAGTGCCGAGATAATTGTCGCCGGCGGCAGAGGTATGAAAAATGAAGAGGGTTTTGAACTGTTAAAACAATTGGCTGATGTTTTAGATGGAACTATTGGTGCAAGTCGTGATGCGGTAGAAATGGGACTTGCGCCGCAGAGTGCTCAAATAGGTCAAACAGGTAAAACAGTTACCCCAAAATTATATATTGCCTGCGGAATCTCCGGCGCTATACAACATTTGGTAGGTATGCAAGAAGCAAATAGAATTGTTGCTATAAATGCGGACAAAGATGCTCCGATATTTGAAGTTTGCGATTGTGGCATTGTTGGGGATGCATTTGAAATTATTCCAAAATTAATTGAAGAATTAAAAAAATAAAACTTTGTTCATGCTAAAATATTTTTGGAGGGATATTATGAACAGAGTTGTTGTAGGTGCCCAATGGGGGGATGAAGGAAAGGCAAAAATTACCGATTTATTAGCTCAAGAGGCTGATTTGATTATCAGATATCAGGGCGGCTGCAATGCCGGTCATACCGTTGTTGCTCATAACAAAACCTTTAAATTTCATCTTATTCCTTCGGGTATTCTTTATGACGGCAAAACTTGTTTTATAGGTGCAGGTACTGTAATTTTACCTGAATACTTTGAACAAGAAGTTCAGGGGCTCATAAAAGAAGGGATTGATGTATCTAATCTAAAAATTAATCCGCTCGCATCTATTACAATGCCATGGCATACTGAAGTCGACGGATATTCTGAAAGTGTTGCCGGTAAGGGTAAAATCGGTACAACTAAAAAAGGAATCGGGCCGACTTATACTGATAAAATGGCAAGAATCGGCTTGAAGATTGAGGACTTGTATTCAGAAGAAGCGCTATCGGAAAAACTTGATATAATACTTCCTCTTAAGAATAAACAACTAAAAGAAGTTTATGGTTTGAAAACTTATACAAAAGATGAAGTGAAGGATCTATGTAGAAAATATGCAGAGATTTTCAGACCTTATGTATGTTTTGATTGGCAGAGAGTTTTGGAAGAAGCAAAGCGAAATAAAAAAAATGTTCTTTTTGAAGGTGCTCAGGGTGTAATGCTTGATATAGATTATGGGACTTATCCTTTCGTTACATCTTCAAATCCTATAGGTGGCGGTGCGGCAACAGGATCCGGTTATGGCCCGAAAATGATCGATGAGGTTATTGGTGTTGCAAAGGCTTATGTAACAAGAGTCGGAGAAGGCCCGTTTGTTACTGAATTAACTGATAATATAGGTGAAAAAATACGCGAAATCGGGCATGAATTTGGTGTTACTACAGGTCGACCCCGCAGATGCGGCTGGTTTGATGCTGTTATCATGCGTTATGCGGTATTAGTCGGAGGACTTACTTCGGTTGCTCTTACAAAGGCTGATGTGTTTGATACATTCGATGAAATAAAAGTTTGTACAGCATATAAAGATACTCGTAATGGCAAAATATATACAAGCTATCCTACAGATGTGTTTATTCATAAATATCTTGAACCCGTTTATGAATCTCACAAAGGTTGGAAAGAAGATATTTCTCAGATAAAAGATTATGAAAATTTACCTGAAAATTGTAAAAAATATATTTCTCGTCTTGAAGAATTGTTGGAAGTTCCAATCTCTATTGTTAGTGTAGGGCCGGATAGAGAACAAACTATTTTTAGAAAATAAATCTTAATAAAAAGGCAATTTTTTCAAACTTATTGTTTTTATATATAAGTGATTAGAATAAATTCGGTTAGTAGTGTAAATAATTCAAATTATGTACGTTCTAAAACTGCGTTTAAGGGTAATCAAACCAATCCGCAGGTTGAACAGTTGAGTAACGTGCAACCGGATTTTGCTGTTCAAACTCCGATAAAATATACAAAAACTGGCGAAATTAATTTCCCGTTTGATACAAAAGCTTATTGTTATAAACTTGCAAACGGTCAAAGAGTTGTTATTGTCCCTCAGGATGGTGAAACAGTTTTAAGAACATATGTAAATACCGGTTCTATGAACGAACCTGACAATATTAGAGGTATTAGCCACTATATTGAACATAATTTGTTTAACGGTTCGCAAGGAATTGAAAATGCCGACTTTTTCAAACAAGTTGATAAAATGGGTGCATTAACCAATGCTTCTACAGGTTTTGGTGAAACTAATTATTTTATAAGCTCTAATTTGCTAAATGAAGGCGATTTGGAAAATAAAATAAAACTTCATTCATCAATGCTTCAAAAGCCATTGTTTGCGGTAGAAAAACTTGAAAAAGAAAAAGGTATTGTAAATTCCGAAATAAATATGATTACCTCAAATCCGCAAAATATTGCCATAAACAAAATGCTAAAGAATTTATACGGTATTGAAACCAAATCAACAGATATGATAGGAGGAACAACCGACAATATCACAAATCTTACTCGTGAGGATGTTGTAAATTACTATAATAACAATTATTATCCCGGCAATATGGTTACCGTAATCACAGGTGATGTAAATCCTGATGAGGCAATGTCTCTTGTTTCAAAATATTTTAATTCCACAAAGCAGCCTTCTCAACAAAGGCATTTTGAAAAATTCACTCCGATTCAAAATTCCGTAAGAGAAGATATAATATCTGATAAAGCAACAGCATCCACTGTAGTTGTCGGTTTTAACGGACCGAAATCATCAGCTGCTAAAGATAGAATTCATGCCGAAGCATTGATGACTTTGCTTTCGTATATGCCGTCATCAAGACTTGAAAATAAATTAAAACCTTATAATACAACAGCGGAGATTGTTGATGAAAAAATTAGTTCAAATCCCGATGATAATAGAGCGTTGATAACTATATGCGAATGTACTGATGAAAATTCCGAAAAGGTTCTAAAAGCTATATTTAATGAAATTGGTAATGTTGTCAATAACCCTCCATCCAATGACGAAATGCAAATTATTAAAAAGTTTATGCTTAAAAATTTCTCTAAAGGATTTGAAAATTCCTTTGTTACAAACAACGAGATCGGAACTTCAATTTTAGAAAATAATCAAGATTATTTGAACAATTTTGAACAAATTGTAAATGAAATGACTTCTGAAGATTTGGTAAATATTGCTAAAAAATACTTTGATGTAAACAAAGCATCTGTTGCTGTGGTACATCCTGCTTCTGCGACAGAAGAAAGCATTAATAAAAATTATAAAGATATATCATTTACCGGTAGCGCAAAAAAAGAAGCAATAAATATGGATTCTGTAAAGGAATATAATTTGGCAAATAATTATAGGATAATTACAGCAAATTCCAAAACTGATAACGTAGAAATATTGTACAATATTTCCACTGTAGACTATATGCCGTCTCGTCCGTCTGCTGCAATGGTATTGGCAGAACTTTTGAATGAAGGGACTATGTTTAAGCCAAAAGAAGTTTATAAATCAGAATTGGCAAAAGAAGGTATTGATGTCGGATTTTCTGCCTCTGAACGTTCATTGACAGCCGCTGCAGGATGTGATACCTCAAATTTAAAAATGACTATATCATCTGTTAGAGATGTATTATCAAATCCAAGATTTTTGCCTGAAGATTTTGAACATGCAAAAAATGTTGTCAGAGACAGAATAGAAACGAGCGAAAAGTCAGCATTTGACAAACTGGATGCCGAACTTTATAAAGGCTTGCCGGACGGTTATACAAAAGAAGAAATGTTGAACGACTTGAAAACTTTGACACTGGACGATGTAAAAGCTTTATATACTGATGTTTGTAACAATGGTCAAGGTGTGATATCAGTTGCTGCTCCATTTGACAGAAAACCTGAGCTTAGACAAGATGTATTTAACGAGGGTGCTGCATTTAAGCCTGCTAAAGAATATAAGGCAAATGAACCGCTTGCCGTTTTCAAACCTGTTAATGAAACTAAAGTTTTAACTGATGTGGATTTCAAAAATCAGGCCGAAATTGTCCAAGCATACAAATTTCAAACAAACGGCAATTTAAAAGATAAAGCGACAATAAATATCTTAAATACAATATTGGGCGGCAATCCGTCGTCAAGATTGTTTATGGATTTGCGTGAAAAAGAAAAATTGGCATATCATGTTAAATCAAATTGCTCAAGTACAGATGATATCGGCTTGTTCACTCTTAAAATCGGAACAACAACCGATAATAGCGAAACCGGAGAACAGCATTTTGATAATGTCCAAAAATCAATAGACGGTTTTAATCGTCATATTCAAAAAATGACGGATGAAAAAGTAACAGATGAAGAATTGAATAATGCAAAATTGAGTTTGAAAAATGCATTGTTGAATTCGACTCATGCTTCCGATGATAAAATCCAAGTGCTTTCAAAAAGTTCTTCAACTCCGTATGGCAGCGCAAGAATTAATTTGTTATTTGAAGAAATTGATAAAGTAACAGCAGAAGATATTCAAAATGCAGCAAAATATATATTTTCAAACAAACCGACATATTCAATAGTTGCAACAGAAGCTACATTGAATGCGAATAAAGAATATTTGGAAAGTTTGGCTAATAATTAACTGTCAGACTGAAGCTGACCTACACTCTGAATGGATTGAGCAATGTTGTTAATTTATGTAAACAACGGATGATTTTGCTAGCAAAAAATAGATTGTTTTGGTTTTAATATCCCAAAAGGAGATATTTATTATGCGTGTCCAATTAGTTAATATGGCAAGTTATAAACCTGTATTTCAAAACTGTAGTTCACGTGATGATTCAAGACCGGCAACAGTTGGTGATTTGCGTGATATGGAAAATAGAATAATTAATCATATAGATGCGAATTATAAAAAACAAAACGAGATGATTGGTAGTGCATTTTATAATCTTAGTGATTTAGTGTATTTCAGAGAAATACCGAGTAGTGGAGATTTACTAAAAAGTGCTCAAAATAGCGCGAAAGTGCTTATGAATAACGGGTAACCTGTTGAAGAGCGTACGTATCGTCATAGTGAAGATTTTTATTTTGATGATGAATTAGTTTGTAGGTCAGGCTTTAGCCTGACAAAATAATGTATTTTTCATAAAAAAATAACCTCGCATCGGCGAGGTTATTTTTTATAATTTTTAAAAATTATAATTTAGAAGCAACCATCAATGTTGTTTCAGCCAATCTTGTTGAATAACCCATTTCGTTATCATACCAAGAAATAATCTTAACTTGGTTGCCGCCCATTACACGAGTTAACAAAGCGTCAACTGTTGAAGATTGAGAAGTACCAACATAGTCAGATGATACTAACGGTTCTTCTGTATAGCAAAGAACGTGTCCGTCAGCGCCTGCTTTTAATGCTGCATTAACTTCTTCTACTGTAACATCTTTAGCTAATTCAAATACAACGTCAACTAAAGAAACGTCAGGAGTAGGAACACGCATAGCGAAACCGTCCAATTTACCTTTCAATTGAGGCAATACAAGAGCTACAGCTTTAGCAGCACCTGTTTTTGTAGGACAAATGTTAAGAGCACCGGCTCTTGCACGACGTGGGTCTTTGTGACCTGCGTCTAAGATTCTTTGGTCACCTGTGTATGAGTGAACTGTTGTCATCAAACCTTTTACGATACCGAATTTTTCATCGATAACTTTAGCTACAGGAGCTAAGCAGTTTGTTGTGCAAGATGCCATAGAAATTACATTGTGTTTAGTTGTATCATATTCTTTGTCATTTACGCCAAGAACGATTGTGATATCTTCGTTTGTAGCAGGAGCAGAAATAATAACTTTTTTAGCACCTGCAGCGATGTGAGCTTTAGCTTTTTCGCCGTCTGTGAAGAAACCTGTAGATTCAACAACAACTTCTACACCAAGTTTAGCCCAAGGTAATACAGATGGGTCTTTTTCAGCAAAGAATAAAATTTTCTTGCCGTTTACGATGATGCCGTCTTCACAAGCTTCTACAGTACCATCGAATTTGCCCATAACTGAGTCATATTTAAAAATTCTTGCAGCATCTTCCGGTTTTAAACCAGGGTCATTGATTGCTACATAATCAATCTTATTAAAAATACCTTCTCTGATAGCAGCTCTAAGAGTGTTTCTGCCGATTCTTCCGAATCCGTTAATTGCGACTTTTGTCATATTAGTCTCCTTCTAAATTGTAAATAATACTTCTTTCTTATTTATACTACAAAAATATTGACTTGCAAGAAAAAATAGATAAAAGTACGGCTAATAAAAGCCTATCTTTTGTCTTTTTTAATAAACTTTATAATTTTGTTTATTCAAAATCAAACAAGTCTTTTAAGTTGACTTTTAAAGCTTTTGATATTTTATACAGGAGCATAACAGAAGGATTGCTTTTTCCGCTTTCAATCTTACCAATGTATGTTGGATGAACACCGATTTTTTCAGCTAAAACTTCTTGAGTAAATTTTTTATCAAGACGAATATTTTTTATTATTTTGCCAAGTCTTTCAAGTATTTTAGTGTTCATGATTGACAATATAGACTATGGCGCTTATAATTTGTATAGACTGACACGCTTATATTATCTATATTTAATTGAAATAATTGAGTTTATGAAATTTTTTGAAATAATAATTATTATATTTTTAATCTCAGGATTTTTACATCCCTCAATTGGCAAAGAATATATGAAAAAACTATTGCAATCGATTTAGACGGTGTTTTAAATAATTATACAAAATTCGATGAAAACCATATCCCCCCGATTAAAAACGGAGCAAAAGAATTTATAGAAACTTTATCAAAAAATTATGACTTGGTGTTGTTTACAAACAGAAGCCCCAAAAAAGCAACAAAATGGCTTATTGAGAATAACATTGATAATTATTTTATCGAAGTAACAAATATTAAACCGATAGCGTCAATATATGTAGACGACAGAGCGATAAATTTCAGCGGAGATTATGATAATGCTCTGGAAGAAATCAAAAATTTTAAGGCATATTGGAAAAAAAATTAAATTAGTCTTTATTTTTAATATATTCCGTAAGTTTTTTGGCTATTATTTTGCATTTCTCGCTATCCGATAATTCAACGCGCATTTTATCGAGCTTTTTGTCCGTAGATTCGCTATTCAAGTTTTTATTGTTATTTTCCATAATTTTTTATTCTTTAAAGAAGAATCCCATTATTTTATCAATGAAACCTGTATAGTTTTCTTCTTTTCTTTCTACGGTTTTTCCGTATTGTTCCGCTTTGTCAAAGTTTCCTTCGGAATAATAAAATTCTGCTAAAACTTCTCTTGCATGTTCATCTTTATCAATAGCATAGACTTTTTCCCAAAATTCCATAGACACAAAGCGTTCTTTATTTTCCATATAAAGATTTGCAAGCTCAATTAAGCATGTTTTATCGTCTTGTTTAATTCTATAAGCATTATTAAATTCGACAATAGCATCTTCCATTTTGTTTTGAAACTTATAGCAAAAGCCCCAGTTAAGATGAGCATTGAATTCATCATTTAATTCTTCATAAATTAAAGCTCTCATTTGAAAAGAAATCGGGTTAGGAGGAGCTATTTTTGTAAATGTATCAATTGATTCAAGCGCTTCATTAAATTTCTTCGTATTGTAGAAATATTGTGCTTTTAAAATATAATAGCTTCTTCTTAGCTCCTCAGGAAGCGTATCAGGATTATATTTATTCAATAATTCAATAGCCGATTCATTTTGCTCATCTTGAAGAAGAATTTTAATTTTCAAAAATTCATCATCAACAACTTCAAGCGCCGATTTAAAGTCATTAGCCTTAAAGTACAACTGGGCAAGCATGTTTTTAATATTCGGGTCATCAGGAAATTCCGATAATCCCCTTCTTGCAATAGAT
>CAMVQX010000047.1 GCA_947169755.1 uncultured bacterium | reverse complement strand
AGGGCAAAAATGTAGGTGTAATATATTCAGAAGATGAATGTATATCAACTATATCAGGATATATTTGATAATCAACAAATGCCGGAGAATGAGCACAAGGAATTTTTAATTCCTTTGAAATATAATGAGACAAAATTGCCTCAACTCCCCCGACAGGATCTGCTCCTATTCCGTTTGCATAATCAGGATTATCTTCAAACGAATCATCGAACAAACATACCAAAGCAATAGCATTGCAGCCTTGCCTTACAAGTTTGTTTGAAGCTTCTAGCAAAGTCTCAATATTTTTCACACTGCCTGTTGAAATACCGTTTTCTTCCATTTGGAATTCAACACCGACAGGCTCTAACGTAATTTCATAACCAAAGACATCAACACCATAAACACATTTAACCGCATTGAAAGTATTTATATGAACATTCAAAACATCTTGCGGAATAGCTTTATCAAAAACAATACCAATTCTATTATTTTCCGAAGGAATAAGATTTAAATTACCTTTAAAAAATTCGTCCAGAGAATAACCCTCTACATAAAGCATGTGCTCAGTAATACCGGAAAAGCCACCGGCATTAACCACATTAGGATTAACAATCAGCTTAGATTTCTTTGCAAATTTTCTTGCAAATGCCGCAGCATCTCCAGCATATCCGCCAAATGAAGCACCAACACCGGTTGGAATAATAAATGCGCCTAACTTTTCACCTGAACTCAACATAAAAAAATTATATAATAAAAAAAGCGGGTTTTTAACCCGCTTAATCTTATTGTGATACTCCTCCGTAGGAGAAATCGTTTTTGATATTTGTTTGAAGTAGTTTTGTCCAAGTACTTTCGTAAGTATTAATTTCGTTTAATTGAGTTTCAAGATTGTTTTTTTCAAGCTCCAATTCTTGTTCCCAAGAATTTAGGTTTGCAAGATCCAATTCATGTTCTCTTTCCAACTGTTCTGTCAAGATTTCATATGTATCAGGATCATCTTCATAGTAATTGTAATATACATCACTAATTTGATCATTATATTTTGCTTGTTCTTCAGCAACCTGTTTTGATGAATTAAGCATATTCATCATATTAGTTGACAACTGATCATTAATTAATGATTTTCTTTTTGCATACATTAACAATGTCTCATGAATATTTGAAATTGCCATATCTCTCGTCCTCTTTTTTGTTCTCTTACATATATAAAAACATTTGAGAATTTCCGATTTCAAGAGAGGTTATTTTTGTTACATTTGTTAACATATGTGAAATAACGCAGAAAAACAACGTTAACAGCGTTACACTATACCCATTTTGCAGATATTACGCACAAATCTTCATTTGTATCGGCATTTTTTACCGCATGCAGCGTTTCATCTCCGACTTTTGAGGCACAAGACAGAATTTTTGCGCCGTATTTTACCTCTTTTTTAAACACCATATCAAGTGTTCTCAGCTTATGAGAAGTTCTGAAATCAAAATCAAGAGCCTCAAAAGCCCAAACAATATAGTTTGCGTTATTTACATGCTGGTTTACATCTAAATCATCAAACCTGATTTCAAAATATTTTTCAATATCAAACTTTTCAGGCAGCCTGATTTTTCCGTAAACTAAATCATCTTCTTGTTTTTCATACAATTTCATATACGGATTGGACTGCAATGCTTCAGAAACATTTGCCATACCTTTTGTATCCAAATCAACAAGAGCCCATGTACTGGCAGCTCGACCAATACGCTTGTTATCATGCAATATTTCAAAATCACGGAACGCAAATAACTTATTATATCCTCTTGGTTTGGTTCTTATCGTCAAATCGTACAAACCGCAAGGATAATCATCAAATTCTATTCTGTATTTTAAAAGAAACCATGCTAAATTATGCTTTATTATATAAGAATAACCGAAATTCAATGCCTCAGCATTATCACTTGCCAAATCCTGCAAAAACATTAAAAGTGCAGACGGCTTTAATACCAAATTGCAATCCATTTCAGAATATCTTATTTTTACATTCTCTTCAAAAACATTATCCATAATTAATCTATATCATAAAAAAGGCGGATATAAAATCCGCCTTTGATTTTACTACAGTGTGAAGTCTTCTTCTGCCGGAAGTATAGTCGGAATGTTCTTTATCCATTTTTTAGCTTCCGGAGATGCTTTTGTCCAATCAACAGCAAGCAATCCTCTTTGAACCCAAATGAGTTCGTTAAAGAAATCATATTGAGAATTCAAAGCATCAACTTTTGCAGAGAAATACAATTTTTGAGCATCAGCTAGCTGATCGATAGGTACTTGTCCCATCAAGTATTTCTGTTTAACTGTTTGATAGTTTTCAGCCTGAGCAAACATAGCTTTATAAGATTTTTCAACTATGAAATATTTTGAAATTGCTCGGTTAACAACAGATCTAACCTTCATTTCGATTTCAGTGTTTACTTCTTCTAAATAAGCGTTAAGTTCGTTCAACTCTGCCTTACATCTTGCAATTTCGGCAATCTTATGACCGCCTTCAATAGGTTTCCACTGAGCTGCAATCAATAATCTTGCAGATGTTTTATCCAAAGACAAGTAAGGTGAATTTGCCCATGCATATTGACCCATAGGGCTCATTATACCGCCGGCATAGCCTGCTGCAACATATTTCATTTGATTATGACCGCTTTCTTCATACGGTAAACGTCTGTCAAATTGAGAACCGTATTCAAATGATATTTTTGCATTCGGCATAACAAACTTTTGCGCATAATTTGACATTTCAGCTTTTTTCATTGCTATTGCAGCTTTCAATTTTGTTGTTTCAGGAGATAAATAAATTACCTCACGAACCAACATATCTGTGAATGTTCCGAGCTTTTCCGGATTTCTAACGTGATCAATAATATGTAAATCAGTTGTAAAGAATGCAGGGTCGCTTGCTGTCAATGGTTTGAAAGCGAAATCGAGTTTTTGATCCTGATTTAAAAGTTTATTAATTTGACCTTTTAAATTCTTGTAATCAGCCTGCATGCTCAAAAGTTTTTTCTCAGATTCGCTAACTTCACCTGCCCAACGAAGAACTTCTTCATAACCGCATTTGCCTGTTTTTTCTCTTACTCGAGCAATTGCAAGATTTTCTCTTGTTTCTTGAACAGATTCCTCTTGAACTTTAATTATATTTTCAAGCATTAGAGTTTGAATATATAATTCAGCTATCTGATATTCCATATTTGCCTTTGTTAGGGCATGTTCGGCTTTATCAAACTTTAATTTCTTATGTTTAACAATGATATTAGTAACCAAATCCGGTGAATAAATAACCTGATCCAAGCCAAGAGTAAATTGTCCGACTCTGCTTGGAACACCGGCATAAGATTCAGCATAGCTGTCATTATAACGCTGCCAGCCCAAATCAATTCTGAAAGTCGGCAAATATCTTAAATAAGCGCTTGCTACAGATCTTCTTGCAGCACTAATCAAATATTTTTTTCTTGCAATATCAAGGTTATTATCATCTAATGTGCTAATTAAAGCTGACAAGTCGTATGTCGGAAGAGCTTTGTTAGTAACAGTTACAGAATTATTTAACAATCTCAACGGTGCAACATAGCCAACAGCTTCAGCTGTATCAGAATTATAAAATATTACTTTATCATCATAAAACGGTATTTTTTCATTTTTAACAACATTACCGTGCAAAACTCCATGAATATTGAAAGATGTAGCTTCTGCAAGTTTTTTATCAACATCCATTGTAGATGTACCAAGCATTGCACCTAAATCAACATCTTCTTTACCAACAGATGAGAATGAGGGCAATTTTTTGTCACTGATATATTTATACATTTCTCTTCTTTGATCGGTAGATAAGTTGTATAAAGGTGTAACAAAAACTGCATCAACATCTTTCGGCATTTTAGAAAGTGATGCGTTTACGTTTGTATTGACAGGAACAACTACAAAATCTAAATCACAATCTTTTTCTTTTAACTTTTGTGCAATTGTATTGTTCATGTTTTTGTTTGAGAAAAAGTAGCTTTCGTTAACCAAAACAGCTGCTTTTTTCATATTCGGAACTAATTTTTTGAATGTAACAAAGTCGTTTGCCGTTTGCTGCATTGGGTTAAAAAATCCGTCGCCAAAATCTCTCAAACCATATTGGTCAATAGTAACTACATATTTATTCTTGTTTGATTTTGAAGAATAATAATTACTTGACATATAGCCAAGTGATATTACCATTCTTGCACGAGATGCAAGCGCTTTATCAGAAGCTGCTATTGCACCTTTTTCACTCCAATCTCCGGTAAATACTAAATCCTGAGGGAAATTAGCTTTATAATCCGGCAATAATGAGCGTGTAATTACTTTTTGGAATGTTGCTAATACGGAAGCATTCTTATCAGACGGTCCGTCAAATACGAATGCTAAGTCAACAGGCTTCGCATTAGCAGGAACCTGCATTTTTTGAGCAGGAACTTCTACTATTGCCATTGCTGCATTGCTGTAAAATACAGTGATTAGCAAAGACAATAATACACAAATAAATCTTTTCATGTCATTAACTCCCTTAATCATCACAAAAATCTCTCTTTGGAAAGAATAACACAAAAATAATTATCGGTATATAAATTTAAAATAAATTAACAAAAAGAATTTTAATGCTTAATCTTTTGACGTGCTTCCAACATCTTTTGGGCAATTTTAGAATACAGATTTCTTACTTCTTCAAAATGAACTGTACTTTCATCACTACTCAACTTTTCATAATATTTTACTGCTTTTTCAAAATTTTCATCATCAAGACTCAATGTATTTGTAAATTCCAACAAAGGGGATTGGCCCGGAAGTTTTAAAACTTCTGAATACTGATTCATCTCGTCTATTAATTCCTTGAACTCTTTTTCTACAAAATCTCTTATACTATTATCAGCTCTTTGCAGCTTTGTTTTGTTTCGGGTTGTTCTTACAACGTCTTTGGTCTCGGCTTTTAATTCTTCAAATAATTCAAGGCATCTTTTTGCTTGAGGATTATCGGAAGCTTTTAGTGGAGCGAGCTTATTATCCAAATCACGAATATGATTTAGATTAGGGTTATCCTCTCTAATTTGCTGGTCTGCGAAAAGAGAGGCAAAAAGCTCTTCCGGCATCTCTGTCGCATGATTTCCCGAAATTTTTAATTCTTTTAAAAGCAATTTAAATTCGTCAAACTTGTCTTTAAATTTCGGCAAATTTGAATACATTATTCCATCTTGATTATCAACCGCATGCCCAAGTTCATGCACAAAAGATATTATCGGGGTATTATCATCATAATCCGCTTTATAAGATATAGTATTCGAGCCAAAAGCATAGACACCATTACCGTGAGCCCAACTATTCATCAGACGGATTGTATCTATTTCATTTGCTAAATCTTCAATAACAGACGAAGGTAAATTTTCCATTATTTGTTTAATTTTAGGAAGTTGCCATTGATGGTATTTATCCGAATCATCTGTTGAACTTTGAATATTAATACTATAGTTTTTACCTTGAGGAGTTTTTATTATCATTTCTGAAGATATTTCAGATGTATCTTCAATTTTTATACTATAACCATCATCTCTTTCTATATTGGTTTCTTTAGCATATTCCCTTGTTTGAGGAGAAAATTCCGGACATATAATATCAACAAATGAACCCATCTCACTCATATAATAGCCGTCTTTGTTTATAGCTTCATTTATTTTTGGAGTCATCTCATCAGGATAGATTTCACTATCTGATGAAAATGCGATTTCCTCAACATTATTTTCAATTATTGTATTTATAACATCTTCTGGTAATTTTGCAAAAAAATCAGCAACATTTCTTTGAATTCTGCGGCAATCAAGAGCATCTCTATCGATACCATCAGACAAACTATAACTTATTTTATGCTTATTTCCATTCTTATCGATTATGGTAAATTCACCAAATGATGCTGATTGATACTGCAATTTGTTTTCTGCATTATCGTCATTGTCGACATCTTCTTTAAAATAATCGGTAAGCTGTATCTCAATCCCGTCAGTTCTGATAACACTTGCAGTTTGTCCTAATTTAGAAGGAATTGCCGAACCGTTTTTCGCATATACATTGTATAAATACAAATTACCTTGTGTAAATATTTCTATATCATATGAATTTGGCGGATAATCTTTTTCTAAACCGGTCTTTAATTTTTCGATTTGATTATCAAAAAATTTTGGATCTTCTCTCATTTGGAGCATTTCAGCATTACCATATTGAATACTTATTGAGCCTTTGGCAACAATATTTTCTTCATTGAAAGCATTTTTAGGTAATTTAATTTCGCCATTATCAATTTTTTCACTTAGTAATTTTAATTCTTCATTTTCTAAAATATTGTTGTTTGCAGTAGTTTCAACAAGATTATCAGCTTTAGCCAACAATTTTTGCATAATCGTTAACTCATTTTCTTTTAATACCCCGTCTCCATTATCAAATTTTTGGAACAAAGAATACAGATATTTATTTCTTGATTCTAACGATTTAAAATCAAGATTATCAGTAAACTGTAATTTTATTTTTTTATTATTATTGTCAAAATAGAAATAATCCACTGCCACCTCTTTCCACAATAACGGCAATTTCTATTTAAAACTTTAATATATATCTAAAAATGTAAAATTTTTGTTAATTACAGCAAAAACTATCTGCGAGCTTGCATTTTTTTAATAGTCATATTAAATTCTGTTTCACGCCTTACACAAGCGAACAACTCTTCATAATCCATCTTAAACAATTTATCCGGATTTGCGACCGGGATTTGAATTTTTTCAGGAAGTGGATTATTAGTAAGCTTTTTAGGCTTTTTAATACCAAATTTTTCAGCAATTAAAGCTAGTTTTCCGGGTTTATACGGTTTTAAGATTAATGTAACATAGTTATCAAACGGGCCATGGAATGCAGTCGCCGTATAATCAAAATTTTTTCCGAGCTCGTTAAACGCTTTACCCACATTTACGCCGGCAATAGTTCTTTTTAATAACTTAGAATGTCTTGTAAAAATAGCCCCCTTTTTTACATTCCCGTATCCGAAAGTCGGATTACTATTATTGAAACTATATCCTTCAATACGCATAAAAACCTCTTTTCATATAACTGTGATATTACAATACTCGTAAATATAATTTTTTGCTAGTAAGAATTATATTTAGTTACAATGCTTAATAACAAAATTATAATAATTTATTATCAAATATCTTATTTACACAAGCTACTGTTTCCGGAAAAGCCTCTGAAAATTTTAGATTTCTGATTGCGACATCAGCATCCTTATCCATGGGCACTCTGCGCATTGCCAAGATATCGGCTATAGCTTCTTCAATTGCACCATCTCTGTCATTCAGGTAATGTTCTGTATCTATTAGATATCCAACCAGCCTTTCATCTGCACCGCAAGATACTTTTTTATATGCCGCCAATTCTTTTTCAAAAACTGTTTTAATCTCTTCTAATTCAGAATCTTTTAGTCTCTTAAATTTTAAATGCCCGAGTTCATGTAAAAACACATTTGCTGAATCTTTAAAATAATCGCCAATATATATATCACCTGATGCCATTGGTATTCCTCTTCTTAGTGTTTCTGTATTTGCATTAAAAGCGTTTTCTGATTTTGATATGTTGACATATAAATTTTTCAGATTTAACAATTCATCTCCCGGTAAGCGCAAAACAGTACTAACTATAGCCGGATCATACTCTTTTATTAATTCTTTAAAATTTAGCAATGTTGTACATTTACCTTCCGGAGTAACCAAAATGCCATACTGATTGCGTTCTACATTGTATCTAATTCCATTTACTTCGGATACAAAGTGATTTTCATCTATAACTGAATATTTTACGTGTGTTTCATCAATTATTTGACCTTCTTTATTCTTAATCACGTAGTCATAAGTATAACTTCCGTCATTTGATTCTGAATAATTTATTTTGGATTTGACGCCACTTGGCGATGTAAGATTCCTTACCATTCTGTATTCACCGGTAACAGGATCTCTAAAGGCTTTTGCCTTTACAATAATCTTACCATCCGGCATTTGCCTGTAAACGTCATATTGACCGGGTACATTTGATGGTACTGTAAATTCTTTGAATTTTATTTTTCCTTTACTATCCATTTGTGTTATGGTTTCCCCAATAAATTCATTATTAACATCAAATTGATGACTTACGATTTTATTATTAACAAAATTGCGAGACTCAATCGTAGTGACCTTATCCGCAGTTTTAGCAACAACCGTTTCAGACAATTCATCAGTAACTTTATCATACCTAAAAGATTTGTAACCAGCAGAATTTGATAAAGTTACTGTATATAATGACGTGTTAATTGTTCCACCTCTGACAATTAAACTTTTTCCTTTTGTATCTTTTTGAGCTTTAACCAGACTTCTGACTTTGTCCAGTTTTGCATTGTCTTTCAACATAACTATTTTTCTTAGTGCATATTCATTCAATTCAACAAAATCGACATCCAAACTCGTCAAAGGTTTGACACAATTGAAAAATTCTCTGATAGTATCAGGATGCTGGGTTAAAAATACATTTGCGACCGCTTTTGTAGGAAGTACTTTACTCTTAAAAAATTCATCAACTAACTCACAAAGTTGATGAGATACCGGATTATGAGTCCATTCTGCGGTTCTTACAATATCAATTAACGGATTAATTTCTGCTATATTATTGGTTATTTTTGATAAACTTTCAATCCGAGCCAACTGTTCAGAAACAGGCAAATCTGGTTTTATGTAATTTTTAAATATTACAATACCTTTATCCGGTTTATAGTATTCGTTAAAATCAAATTCTTTTACAAATCGCTTCTGCCAATTTATACTTAAATCTAAAAGTTTTCTTTTTACTTCAATAGTGTTTTCTAAACCCGCAACAGCTGTCAATGAATCTACTGCTAAACTCTTATCTTTTGCTTGGACAATATAATCTATAACCTTTTTTGAAATCTTTAAATCAAACCCATTGTCAGTTTTCAGAAGATTTAATATTTCACACATATTACGGGCTACGAATGTTCCATCGTCATTTTTTAATGCATTAATCATTTTTTTTAATACATTAAACGCATCAACACTAAAAAATCCATTTTTCATTCGAGAGTAATCTAAAAGACCAACCTTATCAGCATCATCCAAAAACGGTAATTCGGAATTAATCATCTTCAATAATTTCTCTTCATCAACAAATTTGCCAAAACCGGAATCTATTGAAGATCGAGCATTAGTTGCCATCTGATCTAATTCTTGCGCAAGTTTTTCAGCCCCATTCGGCATTTCTTCCCAAACGGGTTTGAGATCTTGGGGTTTTATGCCCTTTGGCATAATTCTATTTATTGTATTTACACTACAAATCGGCATACATATATGCAAAACAAAAACATAAAAATTATTTACTAAAAATTAATTATCTTTAAGATTTATTAAATTGGTTTCAATTAATTCTGCAAAACTTGAAAAAATTTACATCCACCAATTTGATACTAAAAAATTAATTTTTGTAAAATAGTTTTTAAAATAACGCAAATATAACAATTCACCGGTTTTAAAAATGCGGAAGGATAGTGACATGCTCACAGGAATAACAACAAAAACAAATACTCATAATTTTAAAAGAATAATTGGGAATTCAACACAATTGAAACAATATTTCAAAATGCTTGAAAATATGGGTATTGACCAACAAATAGCAATAGCAAATTTTGTAAGCAGAGCAGAATTAAAATCGTCACAAGACTTTAAAATCATTAAAAAAGCTCAAAATCTTATGCGTCGAGGTTCAATTGAACAATATTGGCGCGGGATAAGAATATTAAACAGATTAGTGCCTGAACAAGCAAGCGCAATCAGAACAGAAAAAGGGTTGGTTATAATGGCTGAAGGTTGGGACAAACCGATTTTGTTTCCGAAAGAAAAAGGATTCAAATGGATTGGATGGACTGAAGATCCTTATAAGCTGAAAAATGATGAATTGTGGACTGCTGCGTATGGCGAAAAACCCGGAGTAATTTTAGGTGCAGTCGGAAATTCAAACATCAAATCGAAACAAGTAAAAAACGGTTGCACTTTGTCTGATAAAGAACTTTCAGCTTTATATGAATCTGCAATAGAAAATTTCTACAATCCTATTATCAATTATTTTAAATCAATCGGAATAAAAGCAGATGATATAGGGTTTGCATTTGCTCATAGCGATTGCGGAGTTGACCGCGCAACAAGAAACGTTATTGAAGCTCACGGGTTGAAAGGTTATGCTACAACTCCAACCAGATATACTCAATACGTGAAAGGTATTGAACATCCTGCGACTCGTGAATTTCCAAACGGTTACATTGAAGCTCAATTCCCATTTCCGACAGTACTTTCAAGGGGACTCAGCGAAGTCAATGATTATGCAATTACATATAGCAAATTGGTAGGTGAAAATAACCCAATCACAATATTTGGAGGCGGCGAACACGCTTTCTACAAAGATGCAAAATCCGCATTATTCGAAAGGGAAGGTTCTGTTGTAGTACCGTATGATATCGTTAAAGAAGAATTGGGGTATACAATTCCGGCCCTTGATCAAAACAAAAAAGTAATAAATGCCGCAAGATACTATTTGGAAAGAGTAAATGAAAATCCGTTTAAAAAATATAAGCCTGCATTTGATTCAATGCCGGATAGTCCGCTAAAACAAGATTTAAGGCAGAATGATGCTCAAATGGCTGTAACTGCCATCATGTTCAACCAATTAAAAGCTGCAGGCAAAATCGCGGTATAGCCTATTTTGACTTTTTGATTTTATAATTACCGTAAAG
>CAMVQX010000046.1 GCA_947169755.1 uncultured bacterium | reverse complement strand
TCCAGCGGACTTGAAAAATTCATAGTTTGTTGAAGTTCTTTCGCGTACAAAATTTCAAAATCTTTATTCAAAATTTCTTTTGTTTCATCAAGAGTTTTGTATTCAAGTGAAAGTCCGGTTATACTTTTAATTTCTTTGTAATTTTCGGGTGTGAAACTTGTAAAAGCCAGTATTCCGTTTGAATTAAGCATGTTTTTAAAAATTTTATTCGCTTTTTGGGGATTTTCAATCCATTGAAACATCGCATTAGAAATTATAAGGTCAACTTTTTTAGTTGGGGTTATTTTTTGAGCATTGCCGCAATAAAAAACGGCATCAGGAATAATATTTTTTACATATTTTTCCGATTTTTCCACCAAATCATTTCCAAAAAATTTTTTAAATTTAATATTTTTGGCAATTTGTTCCGTTAAAAGTCCGGCTCCGCAGCCAAGTTCCAAAATTGTATCAAAATCGGAGCGAATTTTGACAAGTTCACAAATGAGTTTTTCTGCCATAAGTTTTTGTACAATAGCGTTTTGATTGTACGTTTCAAGACTTTTTTCAAATTGTTTTTTGATTGTTTTGGGGTTCATAATCCTTCCACCTTTTGAAATTATAATACGGAAAATGTCCGCTCTCAAGAATTTTGTATGGGGTTTTGAAATTTTTCCAGAAATTTATCTGATTGGTTGGCGGAATAATTTTGTCATTTTTGCTTATAAATGCAAAATCATAAAATTTTTCATATTCTTTAGGTGAATTTTTTATATCATCATAAAGTGATTTCAATTCATCAACACGATTTTCTATTGAACGTTCGACAGGGGTATTTAAATAGCGGTCAAATTCTTCATTTTTATCAAAAATATTTTGATAAAATTTCCCTTCCAATCCTGTTTTTGCATGTCTTAATGTCAGTAAAAACGGCTTTTCAGGAATTCCAAACTCGTTATCGACAGGGAAGACGGTCCCGTTTATTGCAACTTTTGTATCAAAGTCTTTGAAAAAATCTTTCAATTTGTAAGCCGCATAAACCCCCATTGACCATGCCAAAAGAGTTTTATGCTTATAATTATTAACAAATCGAATTGTTTCAAATTTGCTCTCTGTGATTGAATTATAATCATAAACAAACAAAACATCACAATTTCCGCAATCCATAAACTCAAACGGTTTGTAATCAAAGCTCCAACCTGCAAAAAATACTATTAAATTTTCATTGTCTTTTTCATTTAACCAATGAAATTGCATCTTGAATTTCCTTTTCCGTAATTTCTGTTGTAAGTGATAACCTCAAGCGTGATGTTCCTTCCGGTACTGTTGGCGGTCTTATCGGAAGTGTAAAATAGCCGTTTTGGTATAAAATGTTACATTTTTCAACAGTTTCTCTATTTCCGCCTATTATAACAGGAATAATATGACTGTCACTTCCAAACTTTTTCCCGATTGACAGCATATTCGTACGCTTTTCAAAAGTTTTTGGTAATTTGTTTTCTATAATCCATTTTGTAAATGCTATGCTTATTGGTGGTAGTGCGGTTGAGAAAATAAATGAACGAGCTTTGTTTGTCAAATAGTTGATTAATGTTTTATCTCCAACTGCGAATGCTCCCATCGAGCCTATTGCTTTTCCGAAAGTGCCGATTATGATATCGATTTTTTCGGTCAATTCCAGAGTTTCGGAAACGCCAAGACCGTTCTTGCCAAACACTCCAAATGCATGAGCCTCATCAAGTATAAGAATACAATTATATTTTTCTTTTAGCTCGACAAGTTTTTTTAAATCCGCTATATCTCCGTCCATTGAAAATACACTTTCAGATACGATGATTGCATCATTAAAATTGTTTCGTTCTCGAATTATGAGTTTTTCAAGGGCTTCCATGTTGTTATGCGGATATCTAAAGAATTTTGCCTCTGATAAGCGCATACCGTCAATTATACTTGCATGATTCAGTTTATCTGAAAATATTACATCTCCTTTTGAGGCCAGAGAGCTGTTTATACCGACATTTGCGTGGTAGCCGCTGTTAAATATTAAGGCACTCTCTTTTTTAAACATTTCACACAAAAGGGTTTCCAAATCCTTGTATATTGGTAAAGTCCCGGTCAAAAGTCTTGCAGAAGCGCTTCCAAAGGAATATTTGCCATTTGAAAATTCCAAAAACTCTTTTGTAATTTCTGAATTATCCGCAAATCCCAAATAATTGTTTGATGAAAGATTTATTAATTTTTGGCCGTTTAACCAAATATGTTTTTCATCTTTTTTTTCAAAATCTTTAATATCTCTAAAATGGGATTGTTCTTTTAAGTTGTTTAATTCTTTTGAATATTTTTCAAACATAATCTTATTTTATAATAAAAAAATAAGGTGCGATGCACCTTATTCTTTATTTCTCATTGTTGGGAATGCTATTACATCTCTGATTGACGGAGAGTTTGTTAAAAGCATTACAAGTCTGTCAATACCCATACCCATACCGCCTGTCGGAGGCATACCGTATTCCAAAGCATTGATGAAGTCTTCATCAATTTCCATAGCTTCTTCATCACCTGCGGCTTTTGCAGCTGCTTGAGCTTCAAATCTCATTCTCTGATCGATAGGATCTGTAAGTTCTGAAAATGCATTTGCGATTTCCCAACCGTTTACACGTGTTTCAAAACGCTCTGTCAAACGATCATTGTTTCTGTGAACTTTTGCAAGCGGAGAGATTTCTCTCGGATAATCTATGATGTGGCAAGGCTGAATTAATGAAGGTTCGACTTTATCTTCAAACACAGCATCAACAACTTGTCCCCAATTCATACCATCTTCTACTTGGACGTGCAAACTTCTTGCGGTTTTGATAGCTTCATCAGCACTGTAAATTTCCATAAAATCAACGCCTGTAGCATCTTTTATTGCGCCAAGCATTGTTTTTCTATCCCAAGGTGGTGTAAGGTCGATTTCGTGTTCGCCATATTGAATTTTTGTTGTCCCCAAAACTTCTTGAGCAACGTATGCAACCATGTTTTCAGTCAAAGTCATCATATCGTTATAATCAGCATAAGCTTGATAAAGTTCAATCATTGTGAATTCAGGGTTGTGGCGGGTATCTATACCTTCGTTTCTAAAACATTTTCCGATTTCATAAACTCTTTCGGAAACTCCGCCGACGATTAATCTTTTTAGATATAATTCAAGTGCAATTCTTAATGTCAAATCCATTTCCAAAGCATTGTGATGAGTGTTGAAAGGTCTTGCATTTGCACCGGATGCAGTTGTTTGCAAGATAGGCGTTTCAACTTCCAAATATCCTTGTTTTGCCAAAAACTCTCTGATTTTTTGGATAATCAAGCTGCGTTTTCTAAACGTGTCGCGGCTGTCCTCGTTAACTATTAAGTCAACGTATCTTTGACGGTATTTCAATTCAACATCAGTAAGCCCGTGATAGTGGCTCAAACCTTCGGCTTTTTCTTTACTGATTTGTTTGTTAGGCAAAGGTAAAAGTGCTTTTGAGAGCAATTCTAGAGATGTTGATTTGATAGATAGTTCTCCGCGCGGAGTTCTTCTGATTGTTCCTGTGAAACCGACAATATCACCGATATCAATGAGTTTGAGAATTTTCATTAAGTCTTCTGACAAATTTTCTTTATGCGAAAATATTTGTATTTTTCCTGAATCGTCCATAAGGTCAATGAACATCCCTGTGTTTCTGATTGCCATAACACGTCCGGCAACTGAATAAACATCTTCTGTTTCAACTCCGGCTTCAAGGTCTTTGTATTTGTCTTGAAGTTCTTGAGCTTTAGCTGTTTTGTCAAATTTATAAGGATACGGATTTACCCCTCTGTCGGCAAGGTCCGTAAGTTTTTGAATTCTTGTTTGCCTGATTTGTTCTTTAGTTGAACTAGCTTCTTGAGTTTGTTGTGCCATTTTTATTTCCTCTCTATTGTATTTCAATCTTAACATAAAAATATTTTTAACAAAATTATAAAAATGTAACAACTTTTTGATAACAAAAAACGGGGCAAATGCCCCGTTTTTTTATTGTAAATTTTTATTGTTGCGGTGTTTGTTGAATCAACCTTCTCAATTCATCAGGTCTTGATGATCTTTGAAGTGCATCATCCATTGTAATCAAGTTTTGTTTATACAAATTAGACAATGCCATTTCAAGAGTCTGCATACCGATTGCCTGGTTCATCTGAATCGTTGAATAAATCTGAGCAGCTTTTGCCTCACGGATAAGGTTTGAAATAGCCGGTGTTACAAGCATGATTTCCTGTGCCATTACACGACCTTTTTTAGAACCGTCTGCTTGAACTTTTTGTAAAAGTGTTTGTGAAAATACAGCAACAAGTGAGTTTGCAAGCTGTACACGAATTTGCTGCTGTTGACCTTCAGGGAATACGTCGATGATACGGTCGATTGTTTGTGCAGCTGATGAGGTGTGTAATGTACCAAATACCAAGTGGCCTGTTTCTGCTGCGGTCAGGGCAAGTGCAATTGTTTCGTGGTCTCTCATCTCACCTACCAGAATGATATCAGGGTCTTCACGAAGTGCTGATTTCAATGCGTTCGCAAAAGATCTTGTATCCATACCCAATTCACGTTGGTGAATTATACTCTGTTTTGACGTATGTACAAATTCTATCGGGTCTTCAATTGTTAAAATGTGCTCAGCTCTGTTTGTATTAATATAGTCAATCATTGCAGCAAGTGTTGTAGATTTACCTGAACCTGTAGGACCTGTTACAAGGATTAATCCACGAGGTTTTTCTGCTGTCTTCCTTACAATATCCGGCAAACCTAATTTTTCAAATGACGGTACGTCTGATGTAATCGTTCTGAACGCCGCTGCATAATTACCTTTATCTTTGTAAAAATTTACCCTGAACCTGCTCAAACCTTCTATACCGTAAGAAAAGTCAAGCTCCCAGGTCTGCTCTAATACACGTCTTTGCTCATTTGTAAGCATAGGGAACAAAAGAGTTTCAACTTCATCCGGACTTAAAGGCGGGTAATCATATTTTACTAAGTTACCGTCAATACGAGCAACAGGCGGTAAATTACTTGAAATATGTAAGTCAGAACCGCCGTCATTTACCAATTTTGCCAAAAGTTCTTCTATAAGCATCTTTTATCCTTCCTGAAAATTCATTAAATTATCGCTGTCTTGCATTGCTAACTCTATAAGCGAATATGTCATATATGCACCCAAAGCAACGGCCTTTGGATCAAGACTTGTTTGATTTGCTGCCTCAATGATTGCCGTGTTTATCTCCGGATTCTCTTCTTTTATGTAGTGGATCATTTTTTTGCGCCAAGCGGGCATATCTTTGAAAATCTCGCTAAACGCTACTGCTGCATTCTCTTCCGAAATAACAGGTAACATATAATCCTTCCTTCTGGATTTAATTATACAGTATATTTTTACTTTAGTCCAGTAGTTTATTAGGATGATTATTTTTGAAAAATTTAATATTATCCAAAATTGTTTGTAACGGTATTCAAATATTCCAAAATTTGGTCAAAATATTTCAAATCTGAATTACCGTCCAAAACAAAATCCGCAAAGTCTCTGTTTGGTGTAACGTATTTTTGACCTGCGGATACAATGTATTCCCATTGTTTTATTGCATTTTCCTCATTTTGATTGCGTTCGGTTTGTGCTCTGCGCAAATATCTTTCACGTCTTATATCATCTTTCGTTTCAACATAAATCTTGACATCAAATATATCTCGAACTTGTTCATACATTGTGGCAATACCTTCTACCACAACAATTTTGTTTGAGGGGATTTCCTGAGCGTGCTGTATAGATACTCCGGTACCGTTTGGAACATATTTTGGCGCCATAATTGTTTCGCCTCTGGATAGGGCTTGTAAATCGTTCCTTAACAAATCCATCTGAAAACTCTCAGGAGCATCAATGTCATAACCGTTATCGGTCAAATTATCAAAACTGCCGTATTTTTTTATCAAATCAGATATGTCATTAAAATAATTATCGGTACTTAAAACTGTTACAGGTAATGAAAAATGTTCGATGGCTCTTTTAATTTCTTTGCAAATTGTAGATTTGCCGGATGCTGATTCTCCTGTTATGCCTATTAAAAAACGTTTTGTAGGAGAATTTATCAAACGCTTTGAAAATCGCGAAATAAATGTTGGACTTACTTCGTTAAATATTGGGGTTTCGCATTTTTTATCATAAGCTAATATTTGTTTGAATTTTGACTGAAGATAAAACGCAAGAAGTTCTCTACCGGTTTTTGAATTAAAATCAGGTTTGAGGATTTTATCTTCAGAACTTAATTCTTTATCTATGAGTAATTGCATATCTAATTCCAATTTATTGAGATATAATACATGAGAAAAATTTTTTTTGCTAGTAAATTGTAACAAAATTTACAATTAGTTGAATAAAGAGCCGTTATTAATCTTGTAAATTTTGACTCCGTTTAAAAATTCATCATCAAAAAGTAATGTATCAACTGATGTTATTATGGTTTGAATGTTAGGATTTATAGATTTGAGAAGATAGTTTTGGCGTAAATCATCAAGTTCTGCTAAAACATCATCCAAAAGTAAAATTGGCTCATCACCTGTTTTTTGAGTAATCATGTCAAGTTCGGAAAGCTTAAGTGCAAGTACAACGGTCCGTTGCTGTCCTTGAGATGCAAATTTTGATGCGTCATTATTATTTATATAAAATATAATGTCATCCCTGTGAGGACCGACACAAGCTTGACCTCTGCGCATTTCTTCAGTTTTACGTTCTTCAAGTGAAGTTTCAAAAGCGGTTTTAATTTGTTCTAATCCAATTTCATCACTCAAAAATGAACAATCATATTCGATATTTAATGTTTCAGTTTTACTTATTGTGTGATGTTTTTGAGAGGCGATTGATTCAATCTCTTTTAAGAATTTTTTTCTTAAATATATAATATTGCTTCCGGTAATTACAAGTTGTTCGTTGTAAACATCCAATAGAGTATTGTTTAAATTTCCTGTTCTTAAGTATTCTTTTAAGAGATTGTTTTTTTGAATACGGATTTTGTCATATTTGGAAAGTCTTTCGTCATAAGCAGGATAAATCTGTAAAATTGCTCTGTCAAGCCAATCTCGTCTGTCTGAGGGGTTACCTCTGAGTAAAAGTAAATCTTGAGTGGAAAAAAGCACTGTTTTTAAGACGGATTTGAAATTTTTCGGGGTAGTTTTCACCTTGTTAAGAGCAAGTTCCCGTTTTTTTTCTTTTGAATAAGAAAAATCAAGTTCGATATCAGTATCGGATTTGATTAAATTACAGTTAATTTCAGTGCTTTCTTTTTCAAAATTTATTAATTCAATGTTGTTTGCTGTTCTCGGAGTTTTTAGGGATGACAAAAAATAAATGCTTTCCAAAATGTTTGTTTTACCTTGAGCATTTTTGCCTATAATTAAAACTTTATTAAAATCTAATTCAAGTTCAAGATTTTTACAGTTGCGATAATTTGTAAGCTTTAAATCCCTTAACCTCATGTAAAGATTATAACGCAAAAATAATTGTAAAGTTTATCCGCCTATTAATATAAGACTTAACCAAATTACAATAATACCCGATATAATTCCGATAAGTGATTGATGCCAATCGCCGTATTCTTTAGCTAAAGGTAAAAGCGTATCAAATGATATGTAAATCATAATTCCCGCAACTGCGGCCATTAATGCACCCACGAGAACTTGCGGTAAAAATAGCCCAAAAATAAACATTCCGACTAAAGCTCCGATTGGTTCTGTTATCCCTGACAGTGCAGCATAGAGCATGGCATAACGTTTTTTACCGGTTACATGATATATAGGAAGCGCAACGGCTATTCCTTCGGGAATATTATGTATTGCAATCGCAAGTCCTACAGATAAACCTAAGGTTATGTTTTGTGTTGTTGTGAAAAAAGTTGCCATGCCTTCAGGAAAATTGTGAACGCAAATTGCAATGGCCGTAAATAAACCTGCTCGTTTAATTTTATAGTTCCTGTGAGCCGGTGCATCCGGATTTAAGACATCTTCTTCATCAATATGGTCGGGAAGAAAGTAGTCAATTAATATTGCAACTAAAAGTCCTATTAAAAATCCTAAAAATGTCAGCCATTCATGGTTGTTGGGAAAATTTGCCGATAAAAGGTTGCTTGCCTCGGGTAACATTTCAGTAAACGAAAGAAAAATCATTACTCCGGCAGAAAAACCCAGACCGACAGATAATGCTTTTAAATCTGTCTTTTTTACAACAAAAGTAATTCCCCCGCCGATTGTGGTGGCAAGTCCTGCGAATAGGGTAATCAACATTGCCGGAAAAAAGTTTTGAGGTATTTGCATAATTTTCCTTTCAAACTTATAGTAGCACAAACAAAAAATAACTTGCACAAAATGTATAGCATTTTAAACATATTGCCACGTTTTTACAAATATGCTATAATCTGATTGTTATAGTCATACTTGTTTTTTTAATTAAATACATTAAATAGTTGATATCATATTGATTATATTTTGATATAACTATAGTGTGCAAAAACAATAAATGGGTATTATGTATACAAAAGATATTAAAAAGGAAAATTATTGGAAGAGAAAGATTGCTGCGGTAGCAGCTGTGTTTATGATGCTTTGCTTGGCATTTACAGCGACAGGATGTGGCAATAATAGCGTGGAAGAGGATGTTGAAATTGAACAACAGGAACTTGATAAGGAAACCGTTAATTATGGCAATGACGGTGTAAACGGTGCTATTGCTCCGGATGAGGCAAGTCCTGAAGAAGTTGCTATGGTTTCTCAGCAAAATGCTGAAATGGAAAACCAGACAATGGTTTCAATGTCTGTAGAAGGCACAGGCAGAGCAGATCCGTTCTTGCCGCCTTATGGTTCAGGAGGAACAACTGCCGTTGCATCATTAAGCAGAGCGCCGCGTATAGCAAATTATGATCTTTTGCCTCCTCCGGAGAACATTACTGTTGATACGACAGCTACGGAAGTTATGACAACAAAAGTATCAGGTATTATGTTTGACAAATTTAATCCGTCAGCGATATTGAATATTTCAGGTGCTGATTATCTTGTCAGAACCGGAGATGTTGTAAATAACTATAAGGTACTTTCAATAGCGCAGGATACTGTTACCGTTCAATACGGTGCTAACGTATACAAAGCCGGCGTTGGCGAATTATTTACAGGTGAAGGAATTAATTACAATACCATTTCAAATTTGCAAAACAAGTTTGGCGGTAATAAGAATAAGTAATCAGGAGCAGTTATGGAAAATATTTCAAGAAAAATTATTGCAGGTTTAATGTTAACAGCGTTTACGTTCTCAAATACGATGATGACTGTTGGCGCAATGGAAGATTTTTATTCCGATAGGCCTGCACTTAGGGACAATGCGGAACATTCAATAAAACTTAAAGGTGATATAAGTTTTATTAATTCTGATCAAACTATAAGCATCAGTCTTAGAGATTCCGATGTAAAACAAGTATTGCGTATGTTTGCTGATAAAGCGGGCATGAATATTATTTTCCATAATTCTGTAGAAGGGACAGTTACTCTTGATTTGGTAGATGTTCCTTTGAATTCTGCTTTTGATATGATTATGGGTATAAACGGTTTGGATTATGTTGTTGACGATAATACAATCGTCGTTGCAAAATCCGGTACTGAAGGTTTTAATATGGCAAAACAGGAGATGACTCTTATTCCTGTAAAATATGTTAATGCTTCAGCTATTGCCGAATTCTTAAATAAAAATATATTTGGTATGAATAAACCGGGACTTTCAAGCTCAGAAATTGTATCTACAAATCCTTCAACAAACGAGCTTATAGTTTTTGGTACGCCAAATGATGTTTCTATGGTTAAAAAAGTTGTTGCGAAATTTGATATTAAGCCGACAACTACTACCTTTAAAGTAAAACATACAACGCCTAAAGAAATGGCTGATATGATATGTAAAATGCTTCTTCCCGCTACCGGTTCGGAAGGTGGTGAAGGAAGCTCCACAGGCGGTGCTGCAGGAATTATGACAGGTGCTGCATCTGATGATTTTGGCGACAGCTCTGATAGCGGCAGCGGTACATCTGGCGGAAGCTCAGGTGAAATAGCTTTGAATGCCGGTTCTGTTGCTTGTACGCTTGATGGTAAAGCAAATGGCTCTTTAGCTATGAAAAACCTATCTGTTGCTTATTATCCGCAACAGGGTGTAATATCTGTTTTGGGCGGTTCTGCTCATCAGATTGAGATGATTAAAGATTTCATTGCTGATACGGATAAAAAACAGCCTCAAGCATATCTTGAAGTGTCAATCATAGAATTGAACGAAGAAGGTTCTAAAGAATTAACCAACACTTGGAACATTTGGAGTAAATCCTTCTCTGCTTCATTTGATGGCACTACCACAAAAACAAATCCTTTGAACCCTATCATGTTTAAAGGTGATGGATATACGATATACAAAATGGAAGAAGATAGTGCTCCTGAGCCGTTATATCCTGTCGGTAAATACCAAGGTCCTATGACAATTTCTTATGCAATCAATTACTTGATTAAAAACGGCAAAGCACGTGTAATTGTAAATCCGCGAGTTGTAGTTACAAACGGTGTTGAAACAACAATAGATGTTACTCAGGATTATTTAAAGAGTGTTGAAATTGATACATCAACATCTTCAGGCGGTACGGTTGTAAACAGAGAATATGAAATTGGTGATGATTTAGGTACTAAAATATCAATTACACCTTTCATCAGCCCGGATGGTTATGTAACACTTAATATCGTACCTGAGTACTCGACAGAAATCGGTCAAATTGACGGTATTGCTGAAGTTGATAAGGTAGCTCAGACATATAGAGCTGCTACGTTGTTAAGCCACAGAAATCTTGATTTGAAAAACTTCAACACTTCTAATGTAACGGATATGAGCGGAAT
>CAMVQX010000045.1 GCA_947169755.1 uncultured bacterium | reverse complement strand
TTGTAAGCTGCAATCCCGCCGGTTATACCGATTAAAATCGTTTTACCGCTGAGCATCTTGCCTCCTGATAATGTCTTCCAATTTGTTGACTGCACGATTTAAATCATCATTTACAACTTTATAATCAAAATACTGTGCTCTTGCTAACTCTTCCAGAACTTCATCGAGGCGCTTTTGTATCGCCGTTTCATCTTCCGTATGACGTCCGCGCAAACGATCTTCCAACACCTCAAAAGACGGCGGCGCAATAAATATCAAAACAGCATCAGGCATTTTACTCTTGACCTGCATAGCACCTTTTGTATCGATTTCAAGAATTATATTTTTATCTAAAGCAAGGCATTGATCAATAAATTTTTTCAATGTTCCGTAGCGGTTTCCGGCAAATTCAGCCCATTCCAAAAATTTATCCTGATCAATATACCGTTGAAATTCCTCTTTTGACAGGAAGAAATAGTTTATGCCGTCAGTTTCACCTTCTCTTGGAGCTCTCGTTGTACAAGAAATTGAAAGCATAAAGCCGGGATTCCTAATTAAAAATTCCCTTATTACAGTACCTTTTCCTACTCCTGACGGACCTGAAATTACATACAAATTTTTACTCATAAATGAATTATACAACAAAAATTTTAGCCTTTAATCATTTTGTCAAAAACGGGATTATTTGTAAAATTTATTTGCTCTTTCGATTCAACTTTTTCGGGTGCATTTTGTGGTGCTACTTCATATGATTTTATTGATCTCTTGCCGGTCAACCGTTTCATAAAGTTGAAATAAGCCCTCTTAAATCCTTTTGCTTCATCTTGTTCTTTTTCAAGTTTTAACAATCCGTCACGGCTATGTGTACCTATCGGGACACCTACTGAAGCTCTAGTCAACCATTCACCCATTGTTGTATTAGTCAACGTAATCCAACTCATACCAAACAGCGACCTGTTATATTGACTTCTGAATGTACTGTTAAACAAATCAATCAACAATGTCTGATAGAACAATCTTGAACCTTCCTGAACAAATCTTTCTGTGAACTTGGTTTTTGCACCATCTACATCATTACCGTTAGATTTTAACATAACCATGTTGTAGTTATCAGTCATCAAGAACCATATTGTAGCAATTGATGCAGCGGTTTTAGCAAGATTTGAAAGTTCATGGTTTGCAAGATTTGACATTGTATCTGCGTTAAATGCTTTTAAAATATTATCTTTTACATAAGATTGGAATTTTTCAGGTGAAAGATTTTTGCGTTTGGCTTCTTTGCCAATATTTTCAATACTTTTTGCCAAGGATGAAATATCGGAAATTCTGTTCAAAAGTTCCTGTTCATTTTGGGAAAGCTTTTTATCCTTCATAATTTTGCCTTTTGATGCATCTTCAATAAATTTTTCAAATTCTTTAGTTGAACTGATTCCTTTATCTTTTGCAAAATTATCAACAATAGTTTTTAATGTATTTTTATCCGAAATATCCAATTTAACTGTTTTGGGTTTCTTTGCAAATACGTTAACTACCTTCATAACCAAGTTATAAGGAAGCATAATTGTATTCCAAGCAAATTTGAAAGGTGCAATAACAAAATTTACAAGAGGTTTAATTTTTTTATCTTTTGAACCAAGGTTTATAAATTCCCCGTTTTGTGAAGTCTTAGCAACTTGACGATATTTATCCGCAAGCCCTTTAAATCCGTTATCTTCAAGAGTCTTTACAATGCCGTCAATTTCTTTTTTAGAAACTTTGTAATCTGAGATTTCCGTTAAATCTTTATATTTGGATTTAAAAAATCCTGTAAATGCTTTCCATTGTTTCTCTACAGCAGGGATTTTTCTCAATCCTTTTGCTGCAAATCCGCCCGCAATAACTACGGCAGAAGCTTTTGCCACAGTATCAATTGATAAAAGCGGTTTTTGCTGCTTTTCTTTTTCAGATTCGCCTTTTGATTTTTCTTCGGATGATTTAAATGAAATCGGTTTTATATTTGCTTCCGGAGCATTATTTTTTGAATTTTCGGCTCTTGCCTCTTCAGGAGTAAGCCTTGTTATATGCTTTCCGTTAATCAGTCTTGAAAATGCTTCCGTTGTCAATGTTGTCATTGCAGTCATCAGCATTATACCAAACGGTGAATTATTTATATATTTTTGAAGCGCACCAAGCGTAATCAAAGTAATATATGCATTAAAGCCTATTCTCGCTACTTCCTGATTAAATCTTGTTTTTTGTTCCTTTTTTGCTGCCTTATCATCATCATCCATCATTCTTGAAAGGTTATAGGCATCATTTGCAAGGAATATTGCCGGCGGCAAACCTGAAACAAGCCTGTTTAGAGAACGTTCATGTTTAGTGTCGTAATTTCCCGTTTTTACATCAAACATCTTTACAGATTGTCTAAACATAGCAGACGCTACATCATTATCTGGTTTTCCTTTTAATTTTTCGGACATTTCAAAAAGTCCGCGCAAAGAATTTACTTGCGCATCAACTTTTGAACGTTGACGAATCCCTTTAAAGAATTTATTATTATAAGTCTTTTCAGCCCAAGACTGTAGAGGTTTTACTTTTCTTAAAACTGAAACAGTTCCGTTCAAAATATCAGCAGGCAAAATCTTGAAAGGATATACAAGCCCATCCCATATCAATTGAGGAATTGTTTTTTTATAAAATACAATTTTATCATCTTTGATTTGAACCATTTTTTTTGTCAAATCAGATTTTGCAACATGTTCATACAGGCTGTTAACAATATTTTCATCAATACCGGATTTATCTTTTATAAACTTATAAAAAAATTCACTTAAACTATATTCTCCTGCCTTTTTATAAGACGGTGCTAATCTAAGTGCTAACCCTGTTCCGACAAGGACACCCAAAGTTGCCAAAACAGGTTTCATTTTATCATCTTTTTTCTTTTTGTTTTCTCCGCTAAAAGAAAGACCTTTAAAAGATAAATCATCGTGATTACTTTTTAAAGGTCTCTCTTTATTATAAATTTCAGACAAGGAAGGTGATTTTTCGGATAGATATCCCGCCGGCGATTTTCGCTTATGGTTAGTATTATATTTTAATATACCTATCGGCATTTTTCCGTCCTTCCCTTTAGGTATTTTTCACTGAACATGCTCTTTTGACAAGTGAGATATAAGAAAAAATTTACAATATTTCATATATAATAAATACAAGAAAGGAATTAATCATGGAAAAAAACTGTAAAAACTGTTTAAATTTTAGAAAAGTTGTAATAATTGGCTGTGGATTTGTTGGTGCAGCTTCGGCTTTTAGCCTTATGCAAAGCGGATTGTTTTCTGAAATGGTTATGATAGATTCAGATAGGGCAAAAGCTGAAGGTGAAGCAATGGATATAAATCACGGAGTACCTTTTGCAAAGCCTATGCAAATATACGCAGGGGATTATGACGATGTGAAAGACGCATCAGTTGTAATAATTACAGCAGGTGCAAATCAAAAACCAGGTGAAACAAGACTTGATTTAGTCAAAAAGAATATTTCAATATTTAAATCAATAATCCCCGAAATCACAAAACGTGATTTTAAAGGGATATTGTTAATAGTTGCAAACCCTGTTGATATTTTAACAACTGTTGCAATAAAACTTTCGGGTTTGCCTGAAAACAGAGTTTTTGGCTCAGGTACAACTCTTGACACCGCAAGATTAAAATATGAAATAGGTAAACATCTTGATGTTGATAGCCGCAGTGTGCACGCATTTATAATAGGAGAACATGGTGATTCCGAAATCGCTGCTTGGTCAAGCGCAAACGTATCAGGTATAAAGCTTGATAGATTCTGTGAAATGCGCCATCATTTCAATCATGAACAAGCGCAGGAAAAAATTGCAAATGTTGTCAAAAATAGCGCTTATGAAATTATTTCACGTAAAAAAGCAACATACTTCGGAATTGCAATGTCTGTAAAACGTATCTGTGAAGCAATAGTCCGAGATGAGAGATCAATCTTACCTGTTTCTTCAATGATGCACGGTGAATACGGAATCGAAGGGATTTCTTTAAGCATGCCGGCTATTGTCGGGAAAGACGGCATAGAAACACAAGTTCCTATTCAGCTTAATGATGAAGAAATCGAAAAACTTCAAGAATCAGCAAAAACACTACAAGAGATTTTAGCGCAAAATGAAATTTGACAGTAGAATTTTAGGTTAGTATTATATGATAAGTTCCTCGGGCTTTGCCAAAGGAATAGCAAAATAAAAAGGAGAAAAATATGTTAGCAAGAATTAAAAGGTATGGAGATGAATTCAAAACATTTGCAATGCGCGGAAATGTAATTGACATGGCAGTAGGTATCATTATCGGTGCTGCATTCGGAAAAATTGTTGATTCTTTTGTAAAAGACATAATTATGCCGCCATTGGGCTGGCTTATGGGAAGAGTTGATTTCTCACAACTCTTTTGGGTATTACCGTTAAACGGTAAATTTGAGCATTTTGATACAATAGAGGCTGCTCAAGAAGCAGGTGCCGTAACAATTAATTACGGGCTATTTATTAATACAATAATTAGCTTCTTATTAGTGGCTTTGGCTGTATTTTTACTTATCAAAGGTGTTAATAAACTTCAAGCTGATAAGAAAAAAGAGGAAGAAGCAACTCCAACAACAAAAGAATGTCCGCATTGTTTCTCAACAATCGATATCAGAGCTACAAAATGTCCGAATTGTACTTCTGAAGTTTAATAGAATAAAAAAATCTTATAAAAACAAAGGCGGTATATCCGCCTTTTGTTTTATATTCATTTGATTATAAAAATATTGTGAAAAATACAAAATATCTTTTCATTTTTTTTCATGATAATAATTATTTATGGCAGTTTATTTCTTTTACGGTGAAGAAGATTTTGATATAGAAAACGAGATTAACAAGCTTAAAAAAAAGCTTGATAAAAACTTTCTTGAAATGAGTTTCAAAACTTATGACAATCCGAAATTTCCGGATTTAATTTCTATATTACGCACTCAGCCCATGATGTTTGGCAAGATGTTAATAGTTATAAATTGTCTTGATTATTTTTCAAAAACTTTTGAAGACAAAGAAATAAAAGAAATTGAAAAAGCTTTGGAAGACAATAATGAAAACCTCGACATAATTTTTGTTGCACAACTTCCAAGAGGTGAAGGTAAAAAACTCGATAGCCGTAAAAAATTCTTTAAAATGCTTTCTAAACAAAATTCTAAAGAATTTGCCCCGATTCCGACATATAAAACAGCTGATTTGGAAAGCAGAATTATACAACTAAGTAAATCAAAAGGGATAAAATTAGACAAAAATGCTCTTACATCAGTGATCTCACAAATCGGAAACAACCTGAGACAAATTGATAAAGAACTCGATAAATTAAAACTTTTCGCTTATCCAAACGAAATTGTAACATCAACAATGGTTAGAGAAATTTGTGTTTCTAATGAGGATTTGTTCGCTTTTTCAGATTTTTTGATGGAAAATGAAAAAGATAGAGCCCTGTTGGAATATCGGAAGCTTCTTGATACACATTATCCTCTGGAAATTTTATCAACACTTCAAACTATGCTCAGACGTTGGATTATTTTGAAGGCAAAAGGACATAATTCAACTCCGATAGAGCTTTCAAGATTAACAGGAATGCATGAGTATGTTGTAAAATTAAATTTGCACAAGTTGAAAAAAACTAACTTGAAAGATTTAGTTAAGCTAAAAGAAAACTTAACCGAAGCTGAGTACAAAATCAAAGCAGGTCTTGCACTTGATGTTGAAAAAGAGGTTGAAAATGCATTGTTTAGATGAAAAATATCCGTTTTTGACTAAATATTTTACAAACGGCATAAATTCCGCTGATAAAAATATAGCACACTGCATTCTTTTTTACGGTTCGGATTTACAAAGCCAATATGATTTGGCTCTTGAAATTGCAAGACTTTTGAATTGCAAAGGAACTAAAGATGATAATTGCACCTGCCTAAATTGTAACTGGATTAGAGAAAATAAACACCCCGCAGTCCTGACAATATCAAGAGTTGATAACAAGCCATCTGATGACAGTTCAAAAACTGTTATTTCCGTTGAGCAAGCCAGAATGATTAAAAACGATTTACTTATTTCTTCAGATTATCATAGAGTTTTAATCTTTTGCGACAAAGATAAAGATGGAAATATAGCAGGTTTAAATACACAAAATTTTCAAGAAGAAGCTTCAAACGCTCTTTTAAAAACATTTGAAGAACCGCCTGAAAATACAACTTTTATTTTCCTTACAAAAGACAAATCAGATATGATATCAACAATAGTTTCTCGTGCTCAATGTTTTTATGTCCCGTCAAAACTTGATGAAGACAGAGATTTTTCTGTTGTGAAAGATATAATGGACGGATATTTAGAACTTGAGAGAGATGAAGTTTTGGATTTTTATAACAAAATTTTAGAACTTACGAAAGATAACGAACCGCAAACAATATTTACACAAATGCAAAATTATATTGAAGCTTTACTAAAAGCAAATATTAACAATAACGCACTAAAAATAAAACTTATACAAGATTTAAAATCAATTGAAACTGCCAAAAAAGAGTATAAATTGAATATGAATATCCAAACGATTTTGGAAACGCTTAGTTTTAAAATGATTTTAAATGACTAAGATAATTTTCCTTGAAACAAATTGCCCCAAAACAGTAAATAAAATATAATATTAATTATGAAGAAGTTCGATTTTTTCAGACAATTTAGGGATGCTGTTATCATAATTAATAAAAAACAAGAAGTTGTTTTCAGAAACCATACTTTTAAAAGATGGTTCAAAAATTTTACTAATCTGAAGAAATTTTCACACAATACAAGTTTTGAAATCTGCCCTTTGGATTCTGAAAATATTGAAATCTATTCTCCTATTTATAATGCGATTATTTCAAAAGAAGATTTCTTTGCCAGAATCTCATATCAGGCCGAAAATAATATATATTACTATGATCTTCAAGCAATAAAAAAGGGGAATTATACAATTGTATTTTTAACAGACGTTAGTGCACAAAATTCTTTAGATAATATATACAAACAAAACAAAAAACTTCAAGGCAAAATTGAACAACTAGAAGAAGAAAATGAGGATCTTCAAAAAATTAAAGAAAAAGCTCAAAGCCAAGCAATCCGAATCGCTTTTATAAACAAAGTTTCCAACAATATAAGAGAAAGCATAGATCTTTCGCAAATTTTGCAATCTGCACTTAAAGAACTCTCAATAATGTTAGGAGCATATAAAGCATATTATGCAAAAACAGACAAAAAAGGATTTCTTATTCAAGAAATTTACGGCGAAAAAAAATCCAAAATGCCTCCGTTAATTAATTTCGATGACAAAATTCTGAAAACTATTGAAAAACGTGAGATTTCAATATCTAATACATTAACTGAATATTTAGATGCAAAACCATTTAAACAACCCATTTTGAGAATAATAGTACCGGTACACCATCTGCAAAATGTAACTGGTATAATAGTTTTACTCAGTTATCAAAAACGGGAAATGACAGAAGAAAAAGAAATCTTAGAAGCAATTTCCATACAACTTTCCAACGCAATTTCTCGTGCTGAACTCTATCATAAAAATCTTCAAACTGTAAAAGAATTAAAAAACACATTAAAAGAACTAAAAGAAACGCAAATTCAACTGATTAATTCAGAAAAAATGGCATCATTAGGTCAACTTGTTGCAGGTGTAGCGCACGAAATTAACACACCGGTTGCATCTATAAAATCAAATAACGCAATAGTTTCCAAGATTTTGGATACAATTGAAGACTCCGAATTAAAAGATATGATGAAAGATATCAACGATATTGACAAAGAAGCAGTAACGAGAATAAGTAATATTGTAACTTCATTAAAAAAATTCGTACGTCTTGATGAAGCAGAACTTCAAGAAGCAGACATCAACAAAGAACTCGACCTTACATTAGAATTGATAAGACACGAAACCAAAAACAGAATAGAAATTATAAAAAATTACGGGGAAATCCCGCTCATAAAATGTTTTCCGAATATGCTGAATCAAGTTTTTATGAATATTCTGGTTAATGCTTGTCAGGCTATCGAAGGTCCCGGAACTATTACTATTACTACTGAATTCGTTAATGACAATCTGAAAGTTACAATAAAAGATACCGGCAAAGGAATCCCACAAAATCAGCTGAACAAGATATTTTCAGCAGGATTTACAACAAAAAATAAAGGGATAGGAACAGGACTTGGATTAGCAATTTGTAAGAAAATAATTGAAAAACATGAGGGCGAAATTATTGTAAATAGTGAAATTGGCAAAGGCAGCGAATTTATTATTACTATCCATAGTTAGTAGTAAAATATGAAAAAGTATTACGAAATTAGTAGTAATATAAGTGAAAGACATCAATAATTAAAAAAACAACCATATTTTTTTTTACAAATTTTTCTTGAAATTAACACAAAAGAAATAATATATGTTATATTAAAAATATAAAGTGTTATTTTTACCCTTAAAAATGCACGTCGTTAATATTAGTTTACAAAAGTAGGTAGAAAAGGCAATTATTTTTTCACAAAATTTTTTATATAGAAGTGTAGTGAATTAATATTTTGTGTCGGAGGAAAAATTTAATGACAATTAGTGTGAACAGTAAGAAAAAACAAGTCAAAAAATCATTTGACGAGTTGCTAGTAGATTTGAAAACAAGTAATTCAGAAAAAGTAAGATATAACGCGGCCCGCGTTCTTGGAGAAATGGGCGATTCCAAAGCAGTAGAGCCATTAATTGAAGTTTTAAAACATGATAAAAACGGTTCAGTACGTTTGTATGCTGCTCGCGCATTAGGTGAACTTGGCGATTCTAAAGCAACTGTTCATTTAATCGAATCTTTACGCGAAGACAGAAATGTAGATGTAAGAGTTCGTGCAGCTCGTGCACTTGGTCGTCTAGGCGGCGAAATTGTTGTAGAACCATTAGTTGAAGCATTGAATGATGAAAATCCGCAAGTTTGTATTACTGCAACAGATGCTTTAATTGAAATAGGTGATGTTGCAACAGATGCTCTTATGGAATCACTTGATCATGAAAAGGTTAATGTAAGATGTGATGCTACAAGAGCGTTGGGCGAAATCGGAAACAAAAAGGCAGTAGATAAAGTCATCAATATGTTGTATGACGAATGGGTAAATGTTAGAATTTATGCAGTTACATCATTAGGCAAATTAAATGATACTAAAGCAGTTCCGGCTTTGATTGATGTTATGAAAAATCGTTCTGAAAATGAACTTGTAAGAGCAGGTGCTGCAGCTGCATTAGGGGTATTACGGGACCAAAGAGCTTTATTACCTTTGAGAGAATTGATTATGGAAGCTGAAGAATTGGGTGAATTAGAAGATACAGCTTTAAAATCATTCAAAAAGATAATGGCAGCTAATTGGCAATCAATACCCGGTGCTACAGCTCAGAAAAAACCTGTAGCTGCTTTCTAAAACAAAAATTAGAATAACAATAAAAAAACCGACCAGCAGGTCGGTTTTTTATTGTTTAAAAAGTTTAAAAATTTAATTATTCAGTAACTTCTTCAACTTCTGTTCTTATTGAAGATTTATCAGAACCTAAACTTTTATCTTTAAATTTTTTAACTTGTCTGTCTAATTTATCAGCCAACAAATCTATACTTTCATACATTGAATCTGCGGCTTCTTCACAACGTACAACATCACCTGAATTCATTTTGCATGAAACTTCTGCAACATGCTTGCCTGAAGCTGCAGGATTTTTAATAACTGACAACACAACTTCAATATCTTGAATTTGGTCATAATGATTGACAACCTTACCAAGCTTTTCTTTCACGTAAGCTTTAATAGCGTCAGTAATCTCAATGTTTCTACCGTTTACATAAATGTGCATATAATTAGCCTCCTATATAAGCTGATTATAACACATACAATTTAATTTTTAAAGCCCAAAATTATTCTTCAATAATAAATTGTTGTAATTCAATATTTGGAGTACCAATAACTCGCACCAATTCAAGAACTGAAGCTTTCATTTGACATTTTTGTGAAGAACCGCTAAAGAAAGCCTTATAAAAACACCCTTCACAATTACAACCCCTCTTGTAACATTCAAGTGCGGTTGGAGTCCATCTTCTAACCGCAACAGCTCTACCCATATCCCTACTTCTTAACAATTTATAGAATCTCCATTAACTATCTTACCCAAGTACGGCAACTAAAACAGTACAATTGCACTGTCAAAATCCCCATTAGAGATGTGTTTCACCTCTTCGTAATTACATTATAAAAAATCACTAAAAATTTTCAAGAGATGAACATGTTATTATGAACATTTGTAACAAACCCTGTAATGACAACGGTATTGCCCATTTTAGAAAGTCAATCATGTTGAAAAATAGACTTCTACATGGTTTTGGGGTTTTAAATCATGTAATCATGCTCATGGCATGGTTTTCCATGATTTATATGTGTATTAAGAAATGTAAAATCTTTAAAAAATTGGCATGCTCTTTATTGCTAAGCATATCAGTACAATTCCGCCAAATATTTCTAAAGCTTTTGAAGGTAATTTTTTAAAGAAATTTCCTGTCCAAAAGCCGATAATCGACATCAAAAATGACATAAGCCCGATAATTATAACAGATTTAAAGAGCGGAGTATCAGTAAGTTTCAAGCTAACACCGGAAGCTAAAGCATCAATACTTGTCGCAATCCCCAATGCTATCAAACATTTCCAGTTTAAAGAACATAATTTTTCATTATTTTCAACAAAAGCACCGGAAATAAACTTTATCCCTAAAAATAAAAATATCGCAAAAACAACAACTGATGAGTACGGTTCAATATATTTATCAATAAAAGAAGTCCCGCCATAACTCAAGCAAGGCATTAACCCCTGACAAAATCCCATAGTTAAGGCAAGGAATAATGAATTTTTTACTCTGTTAGACTTGAAAATAAGCCCCTGTGAAAAGGATACTACAAGGCAATCAATACCGAGAGCTATTGAAAGAATTATTATATCAGCTAAGCTCAATTTCCACCTCAAACAATCTATTCCATGGGAATTTGTAGTTAATATTATA
>CAMVQX010000044.1 GCA_947169755.1 uncultured bacterium | reverse complement strand
ATAAATAATGTTTAAAACAAAATAGTTCTAAAAGATTACCTGATTTATTAATTGAATTAATCTTATATCAATTTAGTATAAAGATTACGGTAAAAACAAAGGAGAGAATTATGAAAAATTTTGTTGTAAATTTTGGCGGAGTTATTGTTGATATTATGGCTATTTTAACTCTTATTGGTTTGGTAATTTCTACTATAAAAGTTATGGCATCACAAGGAATATGGGCAGGAATCGGTGTTTTGTGGGCAGGGCTTGTAAGTTTTGTGGTTGTATTTTTTCTAATTTATCTTGTTATGTCTATTAATGATAAACTTTCAGATTATAATATCAATAATCATAATAATTACTAAAACAGATTAAATTTTTAATATTATTTGATAAAGGGGCTTTTTATGAAAAAATTTTTAGTTTGTAGGTCAGGCTTTAGCCTGACACAAAATTTCAATATATTGATAAAAATTGGTAGTTTGTAGGGTGGGTAAAGTGTAAGCATACCCACCAATTTGTTAATTGTAGGGATATTTCTTTTGTCATACTATTACACTCCGTACGTACGCAAATCCGCCGAATTCAAAATTAGAGCTTTTCATCAGTACCCATTTATAAATTAAAAGACAGGCATATAGCCTGTCTTTTAATTTACCAAGGGAGAGATTCGAACTCTCGACCTCACGGGTATGAGCCGTGCGCTCTCACCAACTGAGCTACCTTGGCTTGCATAAACTATTATCACACAAACATTTTTTATTTCAAGTTCTATTTTTTACTTTTCTAATTAGTTGCAAAGTTTTGAAATTTGTGGCAAAATAGTCTTGTGTACTAATGGGAGAAATTATATGTCAACGTTTATTGAAGATATTTATGCAAGACAGATTTTGGATTCTCGTGGCAACCCGACTGTCGAGGTCGATGTAAAGCTTACAAACGGAATAAAAGGCCGTGCGGCTGTTCCTTCAGGTGCTTCAACAGGTATTTTTGAAGCATTGGAGCTCAGAGATGGCGACAAATCCAAATATATGGGCAAAAGTGTTCAAAAAGCAGTTGACAATGTAAACAATATAATAGGACCGGAACTTATCGGAGAAAAAGCATCTCACCAAAAAGAAATTGATACTTTTATGATTGACATGGACGGTACAGAAAACAAATCCAGACTTGGTGCAAATGCAATTCTTGGGGTATCTCTTGCAGTTGCAAAAGCTGCATCAAAAGCGTATGGCATGTCTTTGTACAGATATTTAGGCGGTATAAATGCTTTGACTTTGCCTGTTCCTATGATGAACATCATAAACGGCGGTGCACATGCTGACAATAATATTGATTTTCAGGAATTTATGATTGCACCTGCCGGCGCAGAAAGTTTTTCTCACGCAATTGAAATGGGCTGTAACGTTTTCCATACTTTAAAAGGTGTTTTGAAAGATAAAAATATGGCAACTTCAGTCGGTGATGAAGGTGGATTTGCTCCAAATCTTTCATCTAACGAAGAAGCTATTGAAGTAATACTTGAGGCTATTGATAAAGCCGGATATGATACAAACCAAATTAAGATTTGTCTTGATGTTGCATCATCTGAATTTTTTGAAAACGGACGTTATAATCTTAAAGGTGAAGGAAAATCGTTTGACAACCGTGAAATGAGTGAGTTTTTAGCTCAATGGGTAAAAAAATATCCGATTATATCTATTGAAGACGGTATGGCGGAACAAGATTGGCAAGGTTGGGAAATGCTTACACAAAGTATTGGTGACAGATGCCAGCTTGTTGGAGATGATTTATTTGTAACCAATACAAGACGTCTTGCAGATGGTATAAAACGCGGTGTCGCAAATTCGATTTTGATAAAAGTTAATCAAATAGGAACTTTATCAGAAACTCTTGATGCAATTTCAATGGCGCATGCTGCAGGATATACAACAATTATTTCACATCGCTCCGGCGAAACGGAAGATACATTTATTGCTGACCTTGCAGTTGCTGTAAATGCAGGACAAATCAAAACAGGTTCTGCCTCACGTTCTGACAGAATGGCAAAATATAACCAGCTTCTGAGAATTGAACAGAAACTCGGTTCAGCCGGCAAATATATAGGTTTGCAAGCATTTAACGGACAAAAATAAATTAACCCAAAAGAGTTTCAAGAGTTTTGGCTTCACTTTCAGCTTTTTCAGGACTCATCATCATGTTGCGGCGCATATAAGTTCTGAGCGCTTCTCTGATAAGTTCGCTTCTTGATCTTTGTTCGTTTGATGCAAGCCCGTCAATCTTATGAAGAAATTCGTCAGGCATTGTTACTAAAATCTTAGCCATACTTCACACTCCTTATATATTACTTTAACATATTGAGTGTAAATTTTCAAGTGTAGCCAATTTGGGAATATGCATTTTTAAAATTTTTGAGTTAATGTTATTACAGGATGAAAGGAGAACATAAATGGACGAAAATAACGAAAATAACTACGAAAACGAAAAACATTATGACAAATATCATGAATGCATGTGCAAACACCCTGTATTGAAATATATATTGATAGGTTTGCTAATATTTTTGGGTTCGTTTTGCGCATCTTACGTTCTGAATGATTGGCATTACAAAAAAATGGCTTCTGCAACAGATTTCAAAAGCATAGAACGTGAAATGATGAGACAGGAACGTGATATGCTCAGACAACGTGACAATTTTGAACGAAATTTTAACAAATCAATGGAACGAAATTTCAAACGCAACATGATTCAAACCCCCAATTTTATGCAAGTAGAAAAAATGAAAGATGCTTATAGAATCAACATTGACTTGACTCCATTTGATAACAATGAAAAAAATGTTGAAGTAAAAGTTGAAGGGAATGCGGTTGTGATAAATGCCGCAGGTGAAAAAACATCAAAACATAACCAAGAAATTGTAAGATACAGCCAGACAATTGGTTTTGGCGAAGATATTAAAGCAAAAGAAATAACAAAAATCCGAGAGGGTAACAATTATATAATTACTGTACCGTTTGATTAATAAAAGCCGCTTATGCGGCTTTTATGATATTATAGAAACATGAAAATTTTAATTGTTGATGATTCTGAAAAATGGAGAATGTTTCACGAGACTGCTGTTCGTGAAATTTTGGGTGATAACGTGGTTATTCATACGGCAGATTGTGCAAAACAAGGTGTTGAAAGATTGACAGCATCTGTTGATACTCCTTATGATGTTATTTTTACTGATATGCAGATGGAATCTGATTTTTTGCCATTACTTGCCGGAGAATGGTTTATTAAACAAATAAAGTTTTTTAAGGAATTTAAAAATACGAAAATAATTATAATTTCTGCTGCAAGTAATATAAATTTAATTGCCGAGCGCAATGATGTTGATTATATTCCAAAATACAGATGTAATAATTTGGAAGAATATCGTAACAAATTGTTAAACATTGACCAAAAACATTAAAGTTTCTCCTTAATTTAGCCGATATAGAATATGTAGTTAAGATTATAAGGAGATGTAAATATGTATGGATATATGGCATGGCCGGGTGCATACAGTTTCAAAGAAGAAATTGGGATGTTCTTGGAGTATTTTAGAGAACAAATTGAAGAAGTGATGAAAAAGATTGAAGAAACTGAAGATGCATTAGAGAAGTAGCATCTGTTGATTAAGGATATTGTGAGGCCGGCAAATTTGCCGGTCTTCTTGTTTGAAAAATTTTACGCTCCGAAAATGAATTTATCAGCAAAATTGTTTTAGTGTTTGTTAATATTTCTTTAAAAATTTTATAATTTAAGCAATTATTTTTTTGTTTGAATATTATAATTATTGAAGGTGTAATATGATAATTTCTTCAAATTATGCAACAAATCAATATCAACAAAATTTTGGTGCAGGTCTTAAAATTAATGATAGCACCGGTAAATTATCAGTTGAAACAATCAAATATTTGGAAGAAAGATTCCCAAAGATGACAGAAACTTTGGATGGTGTATTAGCGGTTGATGTTGCAGACATAGGGAAGATGTCAGGATTTAGGTACAGAGGAGATGTGGGAACAAGTTTATTGGAAGCTCGTGTAAATCCCGTTGAACCAAAGGAACAAATACTTCAAAAATTTATCGGTATTGCTAGTGGTGTTTTAGCAAAAATAGATAATCATACAAAGAAAAAACCTATTATGAGCGAAATTTCAAGATTAAAAGTTGAACTTGAAACAGCAAATATGCGAGAATCTGCTTTGTGGGAAGATGAAAGATACTTAAAAATACAAAAGTTGCAAGAAGAGCTTGAAAAACTGAGTGAAGAAGACAGAATCAGCAAGGATAAACTTGTGAAAATTTTTGGGTTCAAAAATATAGATCTTAATGGTATTTTTACTTTGTTTAATTAGATTTTTTATTTCTTAAAATATTCCATGTTTCTTTTAATATTGCTTTAATAAATTCAATTTTAGTTGGCATGTATTCTTTTTGCACTTTATCTGCTTCAATTTCGATAGCGTTATGTTCATAATTTTTGCGGGCTTTTATCATTTTAATTATTATATCAAGAGTTGATGTGTTGAATGAATCTATTTCAACAAAAGCTGATTTATAATTATCAAAAGCTTTTGTGTATTTTATTGCATCTTCTGTTTCTTCAGGTTTAATTTCCCCGAAATGTTTTTGAACATTAATTAAATAGTTTTTAAATTTATTGAAGTCAATTATGGATTTACGTTCTTTTTCCGGAAGTCTTTTTATTATTCCGTCTGCTCCATGATATCTAATTACTATCCAATATTTTTGTACATGATCTATTTCGTGTCTTAAAAAAGCTTTGGTAACGCCTGTAACATTCATCAGATGCATCTTTAGTTTGCTGATATTTTTATCTATTCCTATACAAAGATTTTCTAACTCAAAAGACATGGTCGATCCATCTTCATATGGTCTTAGTGCAAATTGTAATTTTAAATCTTTTGGCAGTTCCAGTTCTTCCCATAAATCATCATAAATTTTTTCTGCAACATCAAATGGGGAACTATTTATTCGTTTTTCCATTGCAGTTCTGCCCGCTTTAAAAGGATTTGCACAAAAATTAGGTTTGTATTGCGGGTATATATTTGTATTTGGGGTATTTAGACTTTGAATATTCACATTATAGTGAAGGTGTGTGAATATTTTTTTTTGATTTTTTTATATCTGTTTATTAACTTTTATTAAAAAACACGCAAAAAATATTTTTTTATGGTTTATAAATTGTATGCAAATAACATTTCAAGGATATGTTCCAAAGACGATAAATGAGAAATATAAAAGCCCGGAATCGAGAAAAGAAACTGTTGCTGTTTTAGGTAGTTCAAAGTCTGCAGAAGAAATTATGGACTACATGGAAATGTGTGCCAACTCAACTCGTGTACTTGTGTTGAATGGTAAAAATATGGTTCACGGTTGCGGTTCTGATGGGATAATGGGTGAGGTATATCGTTCGGCATATAATTACTCAAGAAAAAATGCAGATGGCAAACCGGTGCAAAATTTAGCAATACTTGCCGGTTGGCCAGATGAGGATAAAAAACATTGTATTCCGATAGCCGTTGCAAAAAGTGAAGCTGACAGAATTGAAAAATTTGCTCAAGTCGCAGATACAATGCTTATTTTCCCCGGAGGAGCAGGTACTTTACAAGAGGCAGCAACATTTATTTCTAACAACTATTATGGAAAACCTGAAAATCGAAAGAAGATTATATTAGTCGGCAGTGACTTCTTTAAAGGTTTGGTTGAACAGTATAATCAATTGTATAAAGCAGGTATGATAAAGAATAAACCGGAAGAACTGTTCACTGTTGTTGACAGCGAAAAAGAAATACAGGATATTATCTTATAGAAATGTAATTTATTTTTTCCATTTATATTTTTTTGCCAAAATAGCTAAATCTTCATTTGATATTTCCATAGTTTTTACTTTTGAAGTGTTTGGATACATAATACTGTTTGGATTTTCCGAATGTCCAAGCCCTATTGCATGTCCCAATTCGTGAAGCATAGATGTATAAACTTCATCGTCGGATAGTTTCTTTTGTTTTACATAATCTGCAATCCAAATTTCCGACCCCCCAAGTTGTCCGCTGTTTTGTGAAAATACTGAACGTGTTAATCCTGCGGCTGAATCTTGTTTCAATTCAGGGGGCATTTGTTTTACGAAATATACTCTAATTTGCGCTTCTTTTGGAGTCCCGACATATTTGAATATAATTCCGTTTTTTGTCAGTCTGGACCATTCAGCGCAAGCTCGTTTGAATTTAGCTGTATATTTGTGATTCAAAGGAATATATGTCTTAATTTTTGTAGGATTATCCCAATATGTTTGGGCAATACCCATTTCTCCGGAATTTGCTGCCGGCATCAAAAATAATAAAAATAATAAAGTCACTACAAAATAAAATATTTTTTTCATCAAAACTCTCTCCTTCTAAACATATATTTTTTAACGGTTCAATTTGAAAAAAATTTAGGGATTTTTTGTAATTTGTATAAAAAATTTACATAACAAGTCATTTTAAGTTTATTGACAAAAATTTACCCAAGCTTTTTTGTAAGAGTTCTCTATTTCTTTGACATAATTCCTAAAATCGTTGCATAATGATGATTTTAGAACTATTTCTCTTAAATTTTTACGATAATACTTCAACGTTTCAATATCTGAAGATAACCCAACAGCTTTGTTGATGTAGTCATTTTCATTATCAGCGATAAATTCATCTAATCCTATAGCCTTGTTTACTCTTGCAGTTCCACGTGCAGCAATAGTATCTTTGGGTAAAGTTAATGTCGGAACTCCCATAATAGCCTGTTCTATTGTTATTGTCAGGCCGCTAAAGGGCATAGGATCAAGTGCTATATCACATTTTAAATAACTATTAAAATGATTTTGTTCCGTAGGTTTGTTGTCAAAAATTAAACGATTTTCTTCAATACCGTTAGCTAAAAATTGTTTTTTAAATCTTTCAATATCTCTTTCCTGCATTTGAGTTCTATAGATTAGAAGCTTGGAAGTCGGAACTGCTTTCAATAATTCTGACCAAATTTTGACAGTATAAGGATTAATTTTTGATATGGAATTAAAACTCCCGAACGTAATATACCCGTTTTCTAAGCAAGGTAATGGAGTAATTTCAAGGAGTTTTTGTTTTTTAGTATTAAATGTAAATTTATTCATTCCACAGTTGATATACATAGGTTTTTCTGTATAATATTTTGCAATTTTTTCCGGTATAGTGAATTTATCTGCAATGATATAGTCCACTTCACGCATTCCGTAAGTTCCTAAAAACCCTAAATATTGCACTATTATAGGTGCAGGTTTATACAACAGTGACCATATTGCATTGTGTGTGTATCCGCTCAAATCTACTAAGATATCAACTTTATCATTGTGAATAGTCTGTGCTAATTCTTCATTATTTAAATTATGACAATCCTTAAATTCATATCCTAAAGCTTTAATTCTGTCAGTTACGGAATCACTTTTGTCTTTGCTCATATATAGTACAATATCAAAATTTTCTTTATCATGATTTTCTAAAATCGGTAGTACAAATGACATCATTGCGTGACAATAAAAATCAGAAGATAAATACCCGATTTTTAATTTTTTATTTTTGTCAAAATCTTTTTTATTATAATGAAACGGAGTATTTCCGTTTAAAATTTTCGGACGGAAAATATCGACATATTTCTCAAAAGTAGTTTTCAAATCTTTTTGAGAATAATCCATACTTTTAATCATAACCTGAGTCAGCATAACAAAGTTTTTTAAATCAGGCTGAAGATTTATCCCCTTCAGGTAGTATTCAATAGATTTTGAGCTATCTTTGTAGAAATACATGAACCCGAGTATGTTGAAAATGCTTGCATTGTTCTCGTAAAATTTCAAAGTCTGTTCATAGGCCCAAATCGCGTCATCAAAATCTTTTAAGTAATAATAGCTATTCCCTATTTTTCGAAAAATCTCGCTTTTATCATATCTGTACGAATCATCAACAATTTGCAACAAGGGTTCTAGAATATCAAGTGCGTTTCTAAATTTACTTTCACTGAAATATTTATCTGCAAGTTGAATTTGTTCTAAAATTTTTTCGGATTTAATTCTTTTTATATTGGCTTGCATAAGTTAATTATATAGCTTTGAATAAGCTGTGTCAAAACAAAAAGCAGATAAGGAATAAATCCTATCTGCTTTTTATAAGGAGGAGGTGGGATTGTCTTGCTCGTTCGCATTTAACGGGTCTACGGTTGATTGCTACATAATTTCCAATTATCACGCAATCAAGCCTTCGCCCTCTGCCGCTTCGCGCTCGAACCTGACAAGGCTCTGCCTTGTGGTTCTCATCCCACATACTAAAAAAGTCCCTTTTGGGACTAAAATAAGGAGGAGGTGGGATTGTCTTGCTGCGCCGCGCGTTAGACGGCTTTCGCGTCGGCTCATATGTCCTGCGAACCGCTCGACAATTTCGCCGACGGCTTCAGCCTTTGCGCGGCTTGCGCCGAACCCACTATTTGGTAGTTTCTCATCCTCACCATACAAAATAAAAACGAGTTAGACAAAAGTCTACTCGTTTTTATAAGGAGGAGGTGGGATTGTCTTGCTCAGCGGCATTAAACGGGTCTGCGGTTGATTGCTACATAATTTCCAATTATCACGCAATCAAGCCTTCGCCCTCTGCCGCTTCGCGCTCGAACCTGACAAGGCTCTGCCTTGTGGTTCTCATCCCACATACTAAAAAAGTCCCTTTCGGGACTAAAATAAGGAGGAGGTGGGATTCGAACCCACGGTACGCGTGAACGTACGACAGTTTTCAAGACTGCTCCGATCAACCGCTCTGGCACTCCTCCAGTTAATTGGATATGAGACTATATTACCCCCTAAATCTTTTTTGTCAAGATATACCGCGTAATTTATTTATAAATCGCTCTAACCTGTCAATAGCAGTTTTCAAATTTTCCAAAGAATATGCGTAAGATATCCTCAAAAATCCTTCGCCACTCTCGCCGAATGCAGTTCCGGGGACTACGGCAACTTTTTCCTCTTCCAAAAACCTCATTGCGAATTCTTCGCTCGTCATTGAAAATTCCTTGATACAAGGAAAAACATAAAAAGCACCTAAAGGCTCAAAACACTCAAGTCCCATTTCTTCAAATCTCTTGAGTAAAAATCTTCTGCGTTGATTATACGATTGACGCATCATTTTAACATCATCATCACCGTTTTTTAAAGCCTCAACAGCAGCGTATTGGCTTGTTGTCGGAGCACACATTATTGCAAATTGGTGAATTTTTGTCATCTGCTTGATTATCGGTTCAGGTGCACAAGCATAACCCAAGCGCCATCCTGTCATTGCATAAGATTTTGAAAAACCGTTGATTAAAATTGTCCTTTCTTGCATGCCGGCTAACGATGCTATTGAAACATGTTTTCCTTCATAAGTTAATTCGGAATATATCTCATCAGACATTACGAAGATGTCATGTTTTTTCAAAACTTTTGCAATTTCTTCTAAATCCTTTTTTTCCATAATAGCACCGGTCGGATTGTTCGGATATGGCAGAATTAGTACCTTTGTTTTGTCTGTTATGGCATCTTCAAGTTCTTTTGCTGTTAAGCGGAATTTGTTCTCGGCTTTTAAGTTTATGATAACCGGCTTTGCACCTGCCAAAATCGCACACGGTTCATAAGAAACATAAGATGGCTGCGGAATTATAACTTCATCTCCCGTATTAATCAAAGCTCTAAGCCCTATATCAATAGCTTCCGAACCCCCGACCGTTACAAGAATTTCTTTCATTGGATCGTAGCTGATGTTTTGGGTTCTTTTGAGATAGTTATTAATTTCTTCTCTCAGTGGTTTTAATCCTGCGTTTGATGTGTAAAAAGTTCTTCCTTTTTCAAGCGCATAAATACCCTCATCTCTGATATGCCAAGGAGTTTCAAAATCAGGTTCCCCAACACCGAGAGAAATTGCATCTTTCATTTCACTTACAATATCAAAAAATTTCCTGATACCTGAAGGTTTTATATTTTCGACAGTTTTGGACAAAATATATTTCATGGTGAAATGATTTCCCTCGTTTCTTCATCGGTAGTTTTATTTAAGATTGTGCCATGTTCTTTGTATCTTTTTAGAATAAAATGTGTTGCTGTACTCAAAACTCTGTCCAGTGTAGAAAGTTTATCGGATACAAAATTTGAGATCTCTTTTAATGATTTTTCTTCCAATGTAACTAAAAAATCATATCCACCGGAAATTAGGTATACAGATTTTACTTCCGGATAGTTGTATAGTTTTTCCGCAATTTTATCAAATCCTTGACCTCTTTGAGGTGATACTCGAACTTCTATTAATGCGTTAACTTTTTCCAAATCGGTTTTTTCCCAATTTATCAAAGTATGGTATCCGCAAATTATTCCGTCTTTTTCAAGATTGGAAATTTCATTTGCAACATCAATCTCATTTTTGCCAAGCATTGCAGCCAGGTCTTTCAAACCGATATGACTGTTTTTTTCAATAATGGATAATAATTCTTCTCTCATAAGTTTCTCCTTAGTGCATTTTAGTACATTTTTTGATTAAACGCAACAAAATAATTATTGTGTTTAGTTATATTAATTTTTGTAAAACATTTCATGATAAAGTAGCAAAATTTTACATTTATAGGATTTCATGAGAACATATAAGTGTAGAATTTTAGAAAGGTAAAATTTTATGGATAATATGACAATCGGAGCATCGTTAGCAGTTGGCGGTAACACTGTACAAATGCGTAAAGATGGTAAAATCCAAGTAACAAATTCTAATGGTAAAATAAAGACTTTAACTCAAGACGAATTCGAAAAGAATGTAGTTAAAAATGCCGACAAAATCAAAAACGGCGAAGATTTTGAATTCAAAAAGGATTATAGCAAAAGTTTAAAAATAGCTACAGCAGCTGTAGGTACAGCTATTGCGACAACAGGTATAATTTATCGTAAAGAAATCGGTAAATATCTTAGAAACTTCTCATTCAAAAAGTTGTGGCAAGATATAAAAGGTTTATTTAGTAAAAATAAAAAGAATACAAGCACTATATATGATAAATTTAGCTTGCCCAAAAAGTACAAAGATAATAAAGCGTTTGTTGAAGAAGCTGTTAATACAAAAAATTTAAAAGATAGTATAATTGCTGACGCAACGAAAAAATGGTCTGATCGTGTAGACACAGCAACATCAGAATTAGCTCATGATAATAAACAAGCTTACTATAA
>CAMVQX010000043.1 GCA_947169755.1 uncultured bacterium | reverse complement strand
CATATCTTCTGTACACCGGAACAATTGGTTGATGAAATTAACGGAGTAATCGATTTTGTTGCCGATACTATGAAGATATTTAATATGGAATTTGAGGTTGAACTTTCTACCCGTCCGGAAAGCTTTGTCGGTGAAATTGAGAATTGGAATAAAGCAGAAGCAGGTTTGAAAGAAGCAATGGAACGTCGTGGTATGAAATACGAAATCAACGAAGGTGATGGCGCATTTTATGGTCCGAAAATTGATTTCAAAATTAAAGATGCTATCGGAAGAATGTGGCAATGTGCAACTATTCAGCTTGACTTTAACCTTCCTGCAAGATTTGATATCAAATATCAGGATAAAGACGGTCAACTGAAAACTCCATTGATGCTTCATCGTGTAATATTTGGTTCTATGGAAAGATTCCACGGTATATTGATTGAACATTACGCGGGTGCATTCCCAACTTGGCTTGCACCAACTCAAGTGAATATTGTTCCGATTTCAAATGAAAAACATATTGATTTTGCTGAACAAGTTTACAAAAAAATGCGTGATGCCGGCATAAGAGTAAATCTTGATGACAGATCAGAAAGTATGAACTACAAAATCAGAGAAAGTCTTCAAGACAAGAAAATCCCTTATGTTTGTGTAGTTGGCGATAAGGAAATTGAAGCAAATGCGGTAGCTGTTCGTGCACGTGGTATTGGACAGGTTGGAACTTTGGGGGTAGATGAATTTATTGAAAAAATTCAAAAAGAAATCGAATCCAGAAGCTCCGAATCATTTGCTAAATAAAATTTTCTTTAAGTATAAAAAAAGAGCCAAAAGGCTCTTTTTTTTTATTAATCTTCTTTTTCTTTTTGTTCTGCCGGTTGTTCGGCTTTTACAAATTGATCATTCGGATCTGCTTTCGGAGCTTCTTCAGCTTTTGCCGGCGTAAATGTATCTTGTGCCGGAACTTGTGGTAACGTTTGCTCAGGCATCGGCTGAGCTTCTGGTGCTGCAACTTGTTGCGGTGCTTGAGCTTGAGCTGCTTCTGCATTTCCAAATGCTATTGGTCTAATCATGTTCTACCTCCAATTTAACTATATTAATTTAAAAACATTTGAAATTTTAAAATTGCCAAAACATTACTAAATGTAAAAATTAATTTTTGTGTTTTTCAATTATTGTATTGGCAAGTTTGTCCAGTGCTGCAAAATCCTCAGCTTTAGGTTTTCCTTTTACTTGGAGAGGTTCTGATAACATTTCGAGCTTTAATGGAGTTAAAAGTTGTCCTATTAGATCGAATAATTTCCCGCCCCAACCGTATGAACCTATTAAGGCTGCATATTTTGCTTTAGGTCTTAGTATTGAAGCTAAATATGCTATATTTACAGCTGCCGGATGCGGACCTGCAAGTACCATAGATGCTCCAAATACTATTGTGGAAGCATCTACAAGTGCCATAGCCAAATCGCCGACATCTCCGTTTACGATATCGTATTTGAATGTTTTGATACCGTTAGTTTCCAATTTTTCAGCCAAATAGTCAATCATTGATGATGTGCTTTTGTACATTGAAACATATGGCATTACAACAAGGTTTTCCGGAGTGTCAGATGTCCATTTTGTGTACAAATCAAGTATGAAAGATGGCTCTTTATGAATTGGCCCATGACTTGGTAATATCATGTCGACATTCATATCTTTTACTATTTGAGTGTATTTTTTGCACATCATTCTAAATGGCATCATAATTTCTGCATAATACCTTTTTGCACTGTGTTCAAGTTCTTTTGACGGAGTTGCAAAAACATTGTCAAATACGTAATGTGCGCCCAAAAAGTCGCAAGTGCAAAGTACATTATCTTCTTTTATATAAGTAAACATTGTATCAGGCCAATGTACTCCCGGTGCGAAAATAAATTGCAATGTTTTGTTGCCAAGTGAGAGTTCTTCATTGTTAGTGATAATTCTTATTTTGTTTTCAGGAACTTCAACCATATTTTTTATATTTTCTGCAACTTTGTCATTTGTAATAACAATTGCTTCAGGAAATTTTTCAAGCAAAGCGGGTATCGAACCTGAATGGTCTTGTTCTCCGTGATTTTCAATTATATAGTCAACTTTTGTTATTCCGTTTTCTTCCAAGTTTTTTAAATATTCTTGAGTTAGCGGAGGGTACATTGTGTCTATTATTGCTGTTTTTTCAGAACCTTTTACAAGATATGAATTGTAACTTGTACCGTGTTCTAATGGTATAAGTTCATCAAAAAATTTTCTGTTCGGGTCGTTTAGTCCACAGTAGTAAATGTCTTTTTTAATTTCTTGAAATTTCATGTTTTCTCCTTAAAAAAGGGGCTTTAAAAAGCCCCTTGAAATCTAGTAGTTTTCAGCTTTTACAAAGAAATAAGCTTGCGGGTGATTGCATACAGGACAAATTTCGGGAGCTTTTTCTCCGATATGAATATGTCCGCAGTTTGCACATTCCCAAATCACGATATCCTTTTTGATAAATACTTCTTTGTTTTCAATGTTACTCAATAATTTTCTATATCTTTCTTCGTGGGCTTTTTCTATTTTTGCAACACCTTCAAACATTTCGGCAAGTTTATCAAAACCTTCTTCTCTTGCTTCTTTTGCAAATTTAGCATACATATCGGTCCACTCAAAGTTTTCACCGTCTGCAGCATCTTTTAAATTTGTCAAAGTGTCAGGCATTTTATCACCGTGAAGTGCTTTGAACCACAATTTTGCGTGTTCTTTTTCGTTATTTGCTGTTTCTTCAAATAGTTTGCTTATTTGAACATAACCTTCTTTTTTTGCCTGTGAAGCGTAGTAGGTGTATTTGTTTCTTGCTTGAGATTCTCCTGCAAAAGCGTTCATAAGATTTTGTTCAGTTTTTGAGCCTTTTAAATCCATTGTTTTCTCCTTATTGTTCTTGAAACATATCCTTGCCAACTCCGCAAAGCGGGCAAACATAGTCATCTTCTAAATCTTCAAATCTTATACCACCGTTTTCTTCCGGATCGTAAACAAAACCGCATACCGTGCATACATATTTTTCCATAGTTTCTCTCCTTATATTTATCCCTTGAATTATTATTCTATTTGTAAACAAATTTTTGTCAATACTTAATATAAATATATATTTAGGCAATTTTTTACTTTGTTTTGTTTTATTGAAGTTATGAATAATGTGAATGGTAGTGTAAATACTGTTAGCGCGGTAAGTACTGTTAATCCGACAAACAATACAAATACCGTAAAGACTGCTAATACAGTTATATATAGCGACAACAATCATATGAAAAATCCGGAGTTTAATGTAGGTGTAATAGTTCCTCCTGATGATCATTACAAGCCGGTTTTGTATTCTGATATGAAGGCTACTAACTCATTTATTAGGTTAAATCAGGATATTTATGAAGGTGTAAAAAACAGTGAAGACATTCGGGAAAAGAAAACTCCCTTATCAATAAAAATTTTACTTGGTATTGCAGCTTTGGCTGCAGCAATCTTTGGAATTACAAAACTTATTAGACGCTAGACGGGTTTTGTAATTTTTGATTTTATAGTATGATATTTTTGGGAGAGGGATATAATGAAAAAATTTTTAATTCTTTTGATTTTGTTGTGTGCAAACAGTGTTTTCGCCGCAAATTTTGATGTTTATAAACTGGATAACGGGCAAACTGTTGTCGTGCAGCAGGTTAAAACAAATCCGATTGTTACAATTGATACTTGGGTAAAAACAGGTTCAATAAATGAAACAGATGAAAATAATGGCGTTTCGCATTTTTTGGAACATCTTTTCTTTAAAGGTTCTACAAATCATGCGCCCGGAGAGTTCGACAAAATTCTTGAAACAAAGGGGGCGATTACAAATGCAGCCACAAGCAAAGATTTTACGCATTATTACATAACTATCCCTGCAAAAGATTTTGACTTAGCATTGGAAATGCATTCTGATATGCTTTTGCATCCTCTTATTCCGCGAAAAGAACTGGAAAAAGAAAGAAAAGTCGTAATTGAAGAGATTATGAAAGATGCAAATTCTCCTAGTAATCTTGTTTATGACAAATTAGTCGAAATGCTCTATACAAACCACCCTTATAAAAGAAAAGTGATTGGAACTGCAGATATAGTAAGTACAATACATCGAGACAAAATTTTTGAATATTATAATACATATTATAATCCTTCCAATATGGTAACAGTTATTGTTGGGGATATTGATACTCTGTCAGCGGTAGAAAAAGTCAAAAAAGCTTTTTGCGCGGAATATAAAAAACCGATTAAAAATGTATTTAATAAAGAGAAACCTTTGACTTCTCAGAAAAGAAATATTGAGTATTCTGATATTCAATCCGGCTATATGCTGATTGGTTTTAGAGGTGTGAATATAGATGATAAAGATTCCTACGCCTTGGATGTTTTGGCAACAATTTTAGGTGATGGAAAATCTTCTACTTTTTATCGCTATCTAAAAGAAAATAAACAGCTTGCGATTTCAATAAGTGCATCAAATTCGGGTTTTAAAGATGATGGTATATTTTATATTACATCAACATTTGAACCTGCAAAATTAAATCAATTGGAGAGTGCTATTTTTGACGAAATTTCAAGACTTCAAAAACTGGGTGTAACTCAAAGCCAATTACAGCTTGCTAAAAACGTTATTGAACGTGATACATATTATGAAAGGGAGTCCATTTCTAATATAGCGAGTGAAATCGGGTATGTCTATGTTACAACAGATGATACAAAATATTATGAAGATTATATAGATAATATAAAAAAGGTTACGGCAGATGATGTAAAACGTGTTGCAAACAAGTATCTGGGAGTTGAAAAATCTGCAGTTTCAATAGTTATGCCTAAAAATTCAAAAGAAATAGAAATTTCAAATAATGTGGTACAAGTCGAAGCTGCAAAGTTAATTAGCCAAAATAAATCAACAAGCAAATATGAGCTATCAAATGGCGCAACCTTACTTCTAACGCCTAATGAGGTTAATGACATAATTGCTATAAGTATTTTTTCAAAAGGCGGAGAATTTATTGAAAGCATTCCGGGGACTGCAAAACTGGCAGCTTCAGTTATGACTAAAGGAACTGCAAAATATTCTTCTCAAGATTTTGCAAAAGTTTTGGAAGATAACGGGATAAAAATTGTACCGTCTTCAAAGGCTGATAATTTTTCTATAACTGTTTTAACAACAAAGAATGAATACGAAAAAACATTAGAACTGTTAAATGAGGTTATTAATAACGCATCTTTAGGTGATTATGAAATAGAAAAATCAAGAACAGATATGTTAAACAATATCAAAAAAAATAAAGATGTTCCTTTAAATGTTGCAGTTGATGCATACAAAACTTTTATTTTCGAAGGTTCGCCGTATTCAAATTCAAATCAGGTTTTAGAAAAAACATTGCCCAAAATAACGAATGCAGATGTGAGAAAATATTATGAAAAAGTATTTTATCCAAAAAATGTAGTTATATCTATTAACGGTAACGTAGATACAGAAAAAACGCTTGAAGAATTTACAAAAATATTTAACGGAAAACAGGGTGAAGATTTTGACTATGTCAAACATTCAATTCCAAAATTATCAATCCAGAAAAAAATAACAAATAATGTAAAAGATTTGAAAACTGATTGGGTGATAATGGGCTGGCAAGCTGCAGGAGTTTTGGAAAGTAAGGATTATGCTTCGTTACAGCTAATTGATGCAATGCTTGGTACAGGCATGAGCTCCCGTCTGTTCAAAAATTTGAGAGACAGGGACGGACTTGCATATCAATTAGGTTCTCAGTATTCTCCAAATGCTGTAAAAGGTTCATTTATAGTTTATATAGGTACTAATCCTGAAAATCTTGATTATGCAATAAAACGCCTAAAAGAAGAAGTCTTCAGATTTAAAACGGAATTTGTAGGATCCCAAGAATTGCAGGAAGCAAAGGATAAATTGCTGGGTCATTATATCATAGGGCAAGAAACTAATCTGGATAAAGCTTCTACTATTGGTTGGTTTGAAGCTTCAGGAAGAGGTTATAACTTTGATAATGAATATTCCAAGTTGATAAATTCAATTACCGAGTCTGATATAATTGAGGCTGCAAATAAATACTTTACGGAAAGTTATGTACTATCAATAGTTAAACCATAAATATAGATGGTCTTTAATTGTTGAAATTCATTCAAAACTCAGTGCATACAGTCTTGATTTATTTACCAATTGTTTCTTGTTAGCACTTGTTTTGCGCGGTTATCGTACATTTTATTTTTGTACCAAGCACCCTTAAAAGATTGGTCTTTGTTATACATATATTGCATGTCATGGGACATAAAATATATTGCACTTACCAAAGTACCGTTTGCTCGGTATTGTTTTGACATGTATGGGAAATTAGGATAGTTTTCGGAAAATTTGTCAACATATATCAATTTTCCAAATGCGTTGTAGTAATATACGGTTCTTAAGTCATTTTTGTATTGTATGGCATAGCTTATAAGTACGTTTCGTCTGAAAAAACCGCATAAATTTTCATCATTGGTTTCTTTTACATCATTTGAAACAAGCATATAATGTCTTTTGTAATCTGAGTCTTTTAAAAAATCTTTGTAGTCTTTTCGGAATTCTTTTTTGTTGTATTTGTATACTGTGTCATCTTTAAATAATTCGGCCTTATATTTTGCAATTACTGCATCGCGCTCTACTTGATTTATGTCAAGCCAGTCAAAGACAATATTTGCGACTAACGGAGTTTGAGTGGTTTCCTGTTGTGTAACTTGGTCAAAATCAGCTGCCAATGAAACTTTTCCTAATAATAAAACGAATAAAATAACCAAAAATCTTTTCATAAATTTCCCCTTTTTATTTTATTATACATAAAAATTTTATAATTAGTATGTATTGACAGCAAAACTCTTCTGGCACAAAGCTTTTAATTAGTTTTATATAATAATTTTTACAAAATGTTACAAAAATTTTTTATATTTTTTCCATATTTTCTTGACGTGAAAGTTTGATGTTATATGATTTTATAAGATGTTAAATTTAGGTGAACTATGCCCAAATTAAATGTCTTATTCATTCACTGAAATCCGGTAGAATGAAAGGTTTACAGCCTTAAGTTAGATTTTTTTTTAGTATGTTACATATATGAGGTGATTTAATGTCTAACACTAAATTTGCAGAAAGAGTAACGCCAATGGGTATACCCCATACTCGATTGGACGACTTACCCGATTTGATTGAAGTGCAAAAAAAATCGTTTGAATGGTTTTTAAAAGAGGGCTTGAAGGAAGAATTACTTTCTTTTTCTCCTATTAAAGACTATACAGGCAGATTAGAATTGCATTTCTTACCTAACTATACTTTCGATAACGCAAAGTATACTATTGAAGAAGCAAGAATCCATGATGCCACTTACGCAAAACAATTGCGAGTCATGGTAAGATTGGTTAACCGTGATTCCGGTGAAATCAAAGAACAAGAAGTTTATATCGGTGATATACCGACAATGACTGACAAAGGTACATTTATTGTAAACGGTGCAGAGCGTGTAATCGTTTCTCAGATTGTTCGTTCACCTGGTGTGTATTTCAAACGTGAGATATCTCCTGCAGGTAAAAGATTGTACAACGCTACAATGATTCCTAACCGCGGGGCATGGTTGAAAATTGAAACTGATGCTAATGACGTTATTTACGTTAAAATTGACAAAAACAGAAAAATCTTAGCTACAACTTTATTGAAAGCTATGGGTATTACTGTATCCGAAATGGAAACTTTATTTACTCACTTTGAATTTTTGAAAAAGACATTGGACAAAGATACAGCTGAAACTACAGATGAAGCTTTGATTGAAGTTTATAAAAAGTTAAGACCTGGTGATCCTGCATCTGCTGCAGGCGGACGTTCTATATTGGAAGCTCGTTTCTTTGACGAGAAGAAATACGATATAGGTCGTGTAGGTCGTTACAAATTGAATAAAAAATTAAACTTGAACATTCCTAAGAACCAAAGAACATTAACAGTTCAAGATATTGTTGCATCAATTGAATACTTGATTAATTTAACATACGATGAAGGTACTGTTGATGATATTGACCACTTAGGTAACAGAAGAATTCGTTCAGTTGGTGAGTTGTTGCAGAACCAATTCAGAGTCGGTCTTTCAAGAATTGAAAGAATAGTTAAAGAAAGAATGACTCTTCAAGATTCTGAAACATTGACTCCGTTAAACTTATTGAATACTAAGCCGTTGGTAGCTTCATTAAAAGAATTCTTTGGAAGTTCTCAATTGTCACAGTTCATGGACCAAATTAACCCGCTTGCTGAGTTGACTCACAAACGTCGTATTTCAGCTTTAGGACCTGGTGGTTTGATGAGAGAGCGTGCAGGTTTTGCTGTTCGTGATATTCATCCTTCTCACTACGGACGTATTTGTCCTATTGAAACACCTGAAGGACCTAACGCAGGTTTGATTGGTTCTTTGGCTACTCACGCTAAAGTTAACGACTATGGCTTTATTGAAGCTCCGTTCTTTGTTGTAAAAGACGGTAAAGTTACTGACGAAGTTGTTTATATGACAGCTGACGAAGATGAGGAATTCAGATGTGCGCCTGCTGATGTTAAATTGAATTCAGACGGTTCATTTAAGGAAGAATTTGTTCCTATCCGTTACAGATCAGAATTTACAATGGGTGAAGCAAGCAAAGTTGACTTTGTTGGTGTATCACCAATACAAATCATCTCTGTTGCGACTTCATTAATTCCGTTTATTGAACACGACGATGCTAACCGTGCATTGATGGGTTCAAACATGCAACGTCAGAGTGTTCCTCTATTGATTACACAAAGACCTGTAGTCGGAACAGGTATGGAAAAACGTGTTGCTAAAGACTCAGGTATGGTTATCGTATCTGATGTTGACGGTACTGTTGAAAGAGTTGTCGGTGAAGAAATAATAATTCGCGACAAACACAACAAACCTCACGTCTATACATTAATGAAATATGTAAGAAGTAACCAGGATACTTGTATTAACCAAAAACCTTTGGTTCATGAAGGTGATAAAGTTAAGGCTGGTGATATAATAGCAGATGGTGCATCTACAAATTGCGGTGAACTTTCACTGGGTAAAAACGTAATTGTTGCGTATATGCCTTGGGAAGGTTATAACTACGAAGATGCTATCCTGCTTTCAGAAAGATGTGTACATGATGACATATTCACTTCAGTTCACATTGAAAAATTAGAAATAGATGCTCGTCAAACAAAACTCGGACCAGAAGAAATTACTCGTGAAATTCCGAACGTTTCAGAAGACGCTTTGAGACACTTGGATGAACGCGGTATTGTTCGTATTGGTGCAAGAGTTTATGCTGACGATATTCTGGTTGGTAAAGTTACACCGAAAGGTGAGTCTGAACATCCGCCGGAAGAAAAATTGTTAAGAGCAATCTTTGCCGAAAAAGCAAGAGATGTTAAAGATAATTCATTGAGAGTACCTCACGGTGAAGGCGGTAGAGTTCTCGATGTAAAGGTATTCGACAGAGAAAAAGGTGATGAATTACCACCTGGTGCAAATACGGTTATCAGAGTTTATATAGCTCAGAAACGTAAAGTATCAGTAGGTGATAAACTTTCAGGTCGTCACGGTAACAAAGGTATCGTATCAAGAATATTACCGAAGGAAGATATGCCGTTCTTGCCTGACGGAACACCGGTTGATATCGTATTAAATCCGCTTGGTGTACCTTCTCGTATGAATGTTGGCCAGACTTATGAATTATTGCTTGGTTTGGCTGCATATTTGACGGGTAATTACTATGAGGCACCTTCATTTGATGAAAGATACGGTGATAACCAATCAGAAAAAGCAACAAAAGCTGAACTTATTAAAGGTATTAAAGCTTCAGGCTGCGATTGGGTAAACGAAGACGGTAAAGTAAGACTTATAGACGGCAGAACCGGTGAACCATTTGATGAACCTGTTGCAGTCGGTCTTTCTTATATCTTGAAACTTGTTCACCTTGTTGATGACAAAATTCACGCAAGATCAACAGGTCCATATTCACTTGTAACTCAACAGCCATTGGGTGGAAAGGCACAATTTGGCGGTCAGAGATTTGGTGAAATGGAAGTTTGGGCATTAGAAGCTTACGGTGCTGCATATACTCTTCAAGAAATGCTAACTATCAAATCAGATGATGTTAACGGTAGAAATAGAGCTTATGAAGCAATCGTTAAGGGTGATAATATCCCAAGACCTGGTATTCCGGAATCATTCAAGGTACTTGTAAGAGAATTGCAAAGTATTGGTTTGGATATTACGGTAGCGAAGAAAGACGGAACAGAAGTAGATTTGATGACAGATATGGACGACTTAAGAAAAGCTGCTCCAAAAAGAACTCTGTCAGATGTTGATTCAGAGTTATTGAATATCAATTTCTTTGAAACACCAACTACTTTTGGTGATCTGTAGTAAATTTTTGGCGGGGATTATTCCCCGCACAACATAAAGGAGAAAATTAAAACAATGTCAACAAGTATAGATTATTTTGACTATATACGAATAAGTATAGCGTCTCCGGAAAGGATTCTTCAGTGGTCACACGGTGAAGTAACAAAACCGGAAACAATAAACTACCGTACATTAAAACCGGAAAGAGACGGCTTATTCTGCGAAAGAATTTTCGGGCCTACAAAAGACTGGGAATGTTATTGCGGTAAGTATAAAAGAGTAAGACACAAAGGTATTATCTGCGAACGCTGCGGTGTTGAAGTTACAGATTCAAAAGTAAGACGTCAGAGAATGGGACACATCAAGCTTGCAGCTCCAGTATCTCATATCTGGTTTTTGAAAGGTATTCCATCCTATTTGGGCTTACTTTTAGATATGACTTTGAAAGATTTGGAACAGGTAATTTATTTCAACAGCTATGTTGTACTTGATCCTGCTGACAGCGAATTTAAAAAATTACAATTGTTGTCTGAAGAAGAATATGAAGATTATATGGCTGAACACGAAGAATCAGAATTAAAAGTAGGTATCGGTGCTGAAGCTATAAAAGAACTTCTTTCTGAAGTAAATACTAAAGAACTTGCTGAGGAAATTAGGACTGAGCTTGCAGGTAACGTAACTTCTGTTCAAAAGAAAAGTAAATTAATAAAGAGATTAAGACTACTTGATTCTTTGATTTCATCAGAAACAGAACCAACTTGGATGATTATGGATGTACTTCCTGTTACTCCTCCGGATTTGAGACCTATGGTTCAATTAGACGGCGGACGTTTTGCAACATCAGACTTAAATGATTTGTACAGACGTGTAATTAATAGAAATAACCGTTTGCAAAGACTTTTGGAAATGGGTGCACCTGAAATCATTGTAAGAAACGAAAAACG
>CAMVQX010000042.1 GCA_947169755.1 uncultured bacterium | reverse complement strand
GCGGCACACTCATTCCAACTCATTTCGCCCGGTTTTGCTGAAAAGTCTGCTTTTTTCATACCTCCGCCGCCCATACCGCTACAAATCGGGCATGCCCCTTGTGGAAGTCCATGCGGACAGCACCCTATCTTCGTATTATTGGTATGTACGGTTGAAAGCATTAAAAAATCCTCTATACTAGAGGACACAATCTTTACAAACTCCAAACTGCACGTGGAAGTTGTAATTTCAAGTGTTCCGACTTTTACGGCTGCGGCAGCAGTCGGAGATATTCACTCCGTTTCCTCTTAATATAAAGAGTATGAAAAAATCTCTTTTTAGTCAATTTAATTATAAATTTTTGTAAATAAAAACCGAAATCTTGAAATCAAGTTATTAAAAATTTCTTTCTATAATTATGAGAGAGATAGATAATATTGTTGATTTTAAAAATTATATAAATAAACTTGATAAAATGGCTTCAAAAGTCGATATGACAAAGCCAAACACAATTTTGCCGCAAGAAAATGATAAGTCAGTATCAGAAAGATTGAAGAAATTTTTTGATATTGCAGACGGAAATTCAATTTGGAACGATTAAATAGCATCAACGGATATGCTTGTTACGCCTGAATTTCTTGCGCTATCCATAACTTTTACCATTGCGCCATGAGATGATTCTGAATCGGTTCTGATTAAAAGTCCGTCAGGATAGTCATTTTTAAGTGATTTTATTGCATCTTCAAGTCCATCTGCCATAACTTCTTCATCATCTATATAAAATTTGTCCTCAGCTGAAACAACAACCGTCATGATTTTTGATTCTTTATCTTGAACTTGCTCTTCCGCAACATTTTCCGGAACTGTCAAATTCAACCCCTGCTGGTCGAGCATTGGTGCTATTACCATCATTATAATTAACAGTACCAAAAAGATATCTGTTAATGGTGTAATATTTATTTCGTTAAATGTATCTCTGGTTTTTGCCATTACTAACCTCTGGTTTTCTTCTTATTTTCAAGGTCTTTTTGTTCTTTTTTACTTAACGGTTCACCCGCTACAATTAATTTTTTGTACTCGGCATCTTGAGCTGCATTCATTATTTCCATAATCTTTGCACTTTTAACTTTTTCATCCGCCTTTACAACGAGCTCAGGTTTTTCAAGACTATCTTTAAGTGCAATCAATTCATCAGAAAGATTTTCTTCCGTAACAGGATTACCATTAAGATACATATTGCCCTCTTTTGTTACCGAGACAGTTGCATTTGTACTTTCAACCGAAATTCCGCTATTAATTTCAGGAATTTTTATGGATGTATCATTCGACTGAAAAGTTGGAGCAACAACCATCATTATAATCAACAGTACCAAAAAGATATCTGTCAGCGGTGTAATATTTATTTCTGTAAACAGGGCCTCTTTACCCTTGCTGTTTTTCATTCCCATTTTTTAATATAGTTTACGACTACATATATTCTCTTTTACAGTGTCGTAATTCCTTTCTTTTTTATAATGAAATATTTGCATTGCTTGGAGTTGTAGATTCATCTTTTCCGTCTACAAAACTCAAGAATAACAATTTGATTAATTGGAAATCGTCTTCATAACGTTTTACAATTGATTGGAAAGAGTTGTAGAAAATAACTGCAACAATAGCAACACCAAGACCGAAAGCTGTAGCAATCAAAGCTGAAGCAATACCTGAAGCAACTGCTGCAGATTGGTTTCCTTGTGCAGCCAAATCTTGGAATGTAAAAAGAATTCTTACAACTGTACCAAACAAACCTAAGAATGGTGCAACACCACCGATTGTACCAAGGATTGTCAAATTCTTTTCCAGTTTTCTTGAAGCTAAAGATGCTGAAATATCAAAAGATCTTGAAAATCCGCTTTTTTGTTCCGCAAAAATTCTTACAGCTTCTTCTGTAACTTCACCGATTACACCGCCGCATTGTTCAGCCATGCTTCTTGCACCGTCAAGGTTGTTTTTAACAAGCTCTCTTTGCAAACCTTTGATAAATAAGCTTACATCTCTTTTGCTCTTGCTATAGTATGACCATCTGTTAATTACTACGGCAACCACCAAAATTGAACAAATAAAGATTGGTGTTAATACCGGCCAGTCCATTAAAATTGATTGTGCTAATAAATTCATTTTCTTATCCTCATTTTTCTCTAATTTTTACGTAACCTTTATTGATATCCAGATGCTCCAAATACATTATAATCAAATGTAAATTGAATATCGATATGTTGTCCCTTAAATTCCGCAGGAAGCGGCCTGAAAGGAGCTGTAGCCTGCACCGCATTTATTGCAGCTTTATCGGCATTTGGAAGTCCTGATGATTTGTATACGTTACAAGATAATAACCTTCCGTCTTTTGCAATCTTAAACATCAAAACTACACGTTTACTTTCGTTTCCTTTTGGCGGATCCCAGTTCATTTTGATTCTTCTTTGAAGTTCCCTCATATAAGGACCAAAATCAGGTTCTCTTATAGCATCAATGCCTGGTCTTCCGTTTGGATTACCCGGACCTGGGTTACCATAACCGCCAGTACCGCCACCACCGCCTGTTGCGAGTTTTGTACCTGAACCGCCTGTCGGTGCAAGTGAAGGACCTCCTGAGGCTTTACCTGCAGTTGATGTTCCGCCGGCACCGCCACCAGTTGTCGATGTACCGGAACCGCTAATTGGACCGGTTGTATAAGTACCCGTACCCGTACCACCCTTTGGAACAGGAACATTAAATGCTGAAGTTGGTTTTGCAACAGGAGCCGGAGTCGTTGGAGGCTTCAGCGAAGGTCTTGCAGTAGGTGGAGCAGGTTTTGCCTGTTCCGGCTTAACCGGACCTTGAAGCGCAGGCTGCTGCGATGTCTTTTGAGCCTTTGTCGGAGATGAAGGCTGCAACAAATTTTTCAGCGGATTTTTAGAAGGTTGTTGAGCAGGCTTGCTTGACTTTTGTGAAGCTTTTGGCTCACCGGGTGCCGGAGATGGCATTGAAACCTTTCTTGTAGGATCATGATGTCCGCCCGCTCTTGAATTTATATCCGCACGAAACGGCGTTTTTTTATTGATAGGAGTTTCTTCTTTATCAACAAGCACAAACTCTATATCATTCATTTTCGGTTTTGGTTTTTCAAAAATCGCAAATGTAATACCTAATAAAGCAAGAATAAAAACAACAGCCCATATTATGCCGGGTATAGTGAAGTGAGCAATTGTCGAAATCATAAAAGATTTTTTTAATGACAATTCCTCATCTTCTTTTAAAACTGCAGGCGAAACATATCCACTATTGTTCGGCTTCTCATCTTCTATTTTGTCATCTATATACTTTCCTAATAAGGACATTTTCTTCCCCAATATCTACATGAATAATTCTATTTTAAAACAAAAATAAAATTATTGCCCAAGTTATTAATTTTCTTCATATATTTCAGGATTAACCGTAATGGGCTGTGTCAATACTAGCTGAATTGATGAATTTGCCGGAATTTCCACATCATTACCTTTATCCCAAATTGATTTTACAAGTCCGCCACCTGCACCTACTGCTGTTGCAAGAGCAGTACCTTTTCCGATACTTCCGCCCGCGAGAGGAGAAATAATTACACCGGCTAAAGCACCTGCCGCAGAGCCTACTGCTATATCTTTACCGTATTCTAAAGCAACATCCGTCTTTGTTCCACCAACTAAAACTCCTGTATTATCATTTGTTTTTACTACGGCTGAAATAGGTATTTGAACACCATAAGGTGTTGTAATTTGTGTAAATCTCAAAAGAAGTTTACCGTTCAAATTACCATGCTTTGCTCTGGAAACTTCTATTGCGGTACCGCTGACAGAACTTCCGGCAGGAGCAATAAGATTTCCGTTATAATAAAAATCTGAGCCCAAAGCAAGAGTAACTGTTTGACCTACAGCCATGTTTTCGGAACTGATTGGTGTTGTTACAACTGTTGTAATATTTTGCCCCGCAGGAACAGAAACTACACGACCTTTCAAAGTATGATCCGCAGTTATAGTTTTTGTCGGAAGTGAATAATTTTCTTGTTGAAACTGCGGTGTGAAAGCATTTTGAGTATAATCAAAATTTGTAGCAGCATAACTTATTGTGCTTGCTGTCAACATTGTTAACGTTAAAATAACAGATTTTTTTATCATATTTACCGCCTTTCTACACATTTTATTTGATTTTCCCGATAATGTCAATTTGTTAAGGTGTGTGTAATCTCCGCAGGAGCTGTCAAAACAACAATCTCATTAGAACCTGCCGGAATTGTCGTATGTGTTCCCATCTTTCTGCCTTGTGAAGGCTTAATTTGTAAAGTTGTGTAATAAACTTTTTGTTGGCGCTGCGCCATTTTTTTGTATTTTACCGGTTCTGATAATCCGCCGCCAAATACATTATTATTAGAATTATACAAATAACCTTTGATAGGAATCTCTACTCCGTCAGGATATACCAGTTTGGATACTCTTATTTTCATTGCGGCATTAGTACCGACAACCGGATCATTTATTTTTTCAATATAACCGTAAATATAGGATTCTTGCGGAATTATATTTGTGTCATGCATATAAAGATCATTTGTAACAATAAATTTTACCTTATAACCTTCTGAACAATACTGTGTAGAAATTTCCTGAGCATTCATAACAGGAATAAATGTCCCTGCAGGGATTTCTATAGCATCATATCCGCGCATATCAAGCTGAACATCTTCCATTTCAGCATATGCCGGCAACATTAAAAGTATTCCGATTAAAATTAATATCTTCCTCATAATTATATATTATAACAATTTCTTTCTCTATATCAATATAACGAAATAAATTTAAAATTGTTCAAAAATTAATTTAATATTATAAATTTACTATTTTTTTGTTTATGTTATAATTTTTCGGGGATTAAAATTTATAAGGAGAGAAAAATAATGACAGACAGAAAAATTGCTTTAATCACAGGCGGTTCTCGCGGTATTGGTTTTAGCTGTGCCAAAGAATTAGCTCATAACGGATGTGATATCATTATCAATGATATTTGTGATGAAGCTACAGCAAAACCCGCTTTAGATGAAATTAAAGCCATAGGCGTAAACGCATGGTTTTACCAATTCGACGTTTCAAACGATGAACAGGTACACGCTGCCGTTGAAAAAATGATTGCGGAACACGGCCACATCGATATCTTATTGAATAATGCCGGCATAACAAAAGACGGTTTGTTCTTAAGAATGGATGCAGAACAATGGGAAAGAGTAATCAAAATTAACCTTGGCTCAGCATATTATGTAACACATGCCGTAATCAAATATATGATGAAAGCTCGTCAGGGTTCTATCATCAATATGTCATCAATCGTAGGTGTTCACGGTAATGCAGGTCAGGCAAACTATTCTGCATCAAAGGCAGGTTTAATAGGTTTGACCAAAACTCTTGCAAAAGAATTCGGTTCAAGAAACATTAGAGTAAATGCAGTATGCCCCGGATTTATTCAAACAGCTATGACTGCTAACTTGGGTAATATCGAAGAATATGCAAATGCAATTCCTATGAAACGTTTCGGAACACCTGAAGATATTGCAAAAGTTGTAAAATTCCTTGCACTTGATACAGACTATGTAACAGGTCAGGCTATTGAAGTTGCAGGCGGTTTAATGTTATAAAAGTAAAGTTTTCTAAACAATATACATGGCAAAATGTAAATTTCTTGCAAATTTATTATGGCTTAAGTATAATGTTTATGAAAAATTAGTAATACTAAATTTATATGAGGAAGAAAAGATGAGTACATTAGAAAAAGTAAAAAAAGTAGTAGTAGATCAATTGAGTGTTGATGAATCATTAGTAACTCCTGAAGCTAGCTTTACAGCTGACTTGGGCGCTGATTCATTAGATACAGTTGAATTAGTTATGGCATTTGAAGAAGAATTTGGCTGCGAAATCCCTGATGAAGAAGCAGAAAAAATTCAAACAGTTCAAGACGCTGTTAACTATATCGACTCTCACAAGTAGCTAGTGCTACGCAAACACGTTTTGTGTTTGAAATAATTATATAATTTTATGAGGGCGAGAATGTTAATTTTCGTCCTCGTTTATTAAAAAATATAGGTAAAAATATGACAAAAAGAAGAGTAGTAATTACGGGACTTGGGGCTGTTACACCATTTGGTGTGGGTGTTGACAAGTTTTGGAACAGCATTATAGAAGGGAAAAGCGGTATCTCTACTACAGATGCTATTGATATTGACAAACATGTTGTTAAGATCTCAGGTGAGGTTAAAAATTTCAACCCCGAAGAATACATAGACCCAAAAGAAGCAAAAAAAATGGATAGATTTATTCAATTTGCGGTTGTTGCAGCGGATGAAGCTGTAAAAGATGCTAAATTGGATAATATAGAAGGTTTAGATCCTTATAAAATCGGTGTTATTGTTAGTTCAGCAGCCGGCGGATTTATTACGTTTGAAGAAAACCACAAAAGAATCCTTGAAAAAGGGCCTAACAAATGTTCACCGTTTACAATTCCTATGATGATTGTAAACATGCCGTCAGGTAGAATTTCAATGAAATACGGTTTTAAGGGTATTAATAAAGTTGTTGTATCAGCTTGTGCAACAGGTACACATTCTGTTGGTGATGCATTCCGTTCAATTCAATGGGGTGATGCGGATGCTATAGTAGCTGGCGGTTGCGAAGCTGCTATATGCGATGTTGGTGTGGGTGCATTTTCAAGTGCAAGAACACTCTCAAAACGCAACGATGAACCGCAAAAAGCTTCACGTCCTTGGGATATTGGCAGAGATGGCTTTGTCATGGGTGAAGGCGCTGCAGTATTAGTTTTGGAAGAGTACGAACACGCGAAAAAACGTGGTGCACATATTTATGCGGAAATTGTAGGCTACGGTCAAACCGGTGATGCCTATGATATCGTTGCTCCTGATCCGGAAGGACAGGGCGCAATACATTCAATGCAATTTGCACTTGAAGATGCAGGCATGAAACCATCTGATATTCAATATGTAAACGCTCACGGAACAAGTACCGGTTTGGGCGATATTGCGGAATCCCATGCAATAGCACATGTTTTTGGCGACAAAAAACAAAATCCAAATTTATTGGTAAGCTCAACAAAATCAATGCACGGTCATATGCTGGGTGCAACGGGAGCTGCAGAAGCTATTGTTTGTGTAAAAGCTGTTCAAAATGGTATCGTTCCTCCAACAATAAATCTTGATAATCAAGATGAGCATGTAGCAGATTTGGATTATGTACCACATAAAGCCAGAAAAGCTAATATAAATGCCGCACTTTCAAACTCATTCGGGTTTGGCGGTCAAAACGCATCAATTATAATTAAAAAGATATAAAAATTATAATAAATAAAAAAGCTGCCTAAAGGGCGGCTTTTTTATTGCACAAGTGAATACAAATCATCTTCCAAAAGCGATTTTTGAAATTGTTCACATTCGTCAATCAAATCAAGTAATTGAGGATATTTTTCGTTGTGTAAAACACGCAAAATATCGCTTTCACTCGTTAATGAAATTTCATAACCTTTTTCATCCCGACTCTTGATTGTAATAATACCGTCATCTTGAAGTATATCAAACAATAAATCAAATACCCCGTAAGATTTTCCAAGATAACTCGCAAACCTTTTTAATTCAATTCTTCCGCCATTGTTATTACAAGCAAATTTCAACATTCCGTATACAGTTTTCAAAAATTCTTCTTCGTCAAAATACTTCAAGTCATAATTCATAAAATGAATCGAACTTGGTGAAGTTTCAGCTATTATTCTATCAAAAGTTTCCCTGTCAGCCGGATAATCAAAAAACATTAAAGAATCACAAGTCTTTAAATTATCACGATTAACTGTCTTTTCCGATAAATCTTTAAATGGTTTTAAAGTATCCAAAATGGGCTTACCTTCCGCAAATATCAAAATATTCTGTTTTGAATTTTTTACATAATCATTTACTTGAGGTAAAATATCAACTTTTTTACGGTGATCATACAATTTTTGCTCCGGTAATTGCTCCGTTTCCTGTAAATATTGAGAATGAATATCCTCAATAATAAGCTGAACACTTGTATTACCATTATATTCATTAATTTGCGGATGAAAAGCCAAATCCAAAGGATCACCATTTACAAGCGAAATATCCCCGCTTTTCCACTTAACACATGTAAATTCCGAAGAACCAACAGTACAAACTAACCTAAGATGATTTTTATTTTCACCCATTAGTCGTTTTTCTTTTATTTTTAAATTACTCAAAACAAAAATCGGACTGGGATTATTCGCCCCAAAAGGCTCCAATTGAGAAATACTTTCAACTAAATCCTGAGTAATATCATCCGGCTTCAATTCCAAATCGACATTTAAAAATGGTTTTAAATCTTTACCCTGTGACATTTCTTTAACAGTTTTGCATAATGCTGATTTTACTTCATCAAATGAATGTTGTGAAAAATATAATCCCGCAGCTCCCGAATGTCCGCCAAAGCCATCTAACAATTCAGAATTCGATGATATAACATCATACAAATTTATTCCGTCTATACTTCTTGCCGAACATCTGTATTGTTTTGTTTCCTCTGAATAATTCATCAAAAACGTCGGCTTATAGTACTTTTCAACAAGCATAGATGCAACAATACCGACTATGCCGACATGCCAGTCCTTCGAATACAAGACAATAGCACTATTTTTATTATGTTCGGCTTTCACCATTTCATCAGCTTCCGCAAAGGTTTTCTGGCATAATTCTTGTCTTATCTTATTAAATTCATTTAAAGTTTGAATTGCCATTTCAATTTCTTGTTTGTTATCGGAAATCAAAACTTTTAAAGCAGCATCAACAGTATCAAGCCTTCCTGATGCGTTTATACGCGGCGCAATACCAAATCCTATATCTTCAGTCGTAACCGGGGGTTTACAGCCTGCACTTTCTAAAAGTTTTGATAAACCCCAGTGTTTTCCTGCAGATATCAAATCCAACCCTTTTGTTACAAAATATCTGTTTTCTCCGATAAGCGGAACAACATCCGCAACTGTGCCGACTGCAACATAAGGTAAAATTTCAGATATAAATTCAAGTTTATTGTATTTTTCAAGCAGAGCCTGTGCCGTTTTGAAAGCAACACCAACCCCCGCAAGCGAAGTCAAACTTGTAATTTGTTTTGTGCTCAAACTCTCATCAAGCGCATTCGGAGCTTTAGGATTGATTATTCCGTAAGCATTAGGCAAAATTTCCGGCGCTTCGTGGTGGTCTGTTATTATTACATCAATTTTAAAACTGTTCAAAAAATTTACGGCATCAACATCACTGATACCGCAATCGCATGAAATTATGACTTTGGGTTTTACCTGTGTCATAATTTTTACAAGCGATTTTGTATCAAACCCGTGTCCCTCTTTATCTCTGTCGGGAATAAAATAATTTACATCAGCACCTAAATATTTAAAAGTCCTGTATAAAAGCGAAGTGGAAGTAACACCGTCAGCATCGAAATCTCCGTGAATTACGATTTTTTCACCTTTATCAATTGCATCGGAAAGCCTTTGCACACATTTTGACATATCAGTAAAAACATTAGGTGAAGTCAGTTTCATCTCTAAAGGATGAAGAAATTCATAAATATCTTCATCGGATTTTATCCCGCGAGAATACAAAAGACGCTTGATAAGCGACGTTTCATTCCCCTCGTAATTGTTAAACCTCCACTCTTTCATAAAAAAATTATAGCATAAATATTAAGTAATAGGTTGACTGTTAATCAAATCATTTTTTTGCATTATATTCGTAAAACTGTGATTATCACTATACAAACTGTTAATTAAATCAGGTATATCATACTGTGAAACACTGGCATCATTTAATATATCAGAGTCTGTTTCATCTTCATGATAAGTCATTACCGAATCATTATCAAACTTTTTAACTATACCGACAGTTTTTCCGTCGCGTTTATATATTGATATTGAAATTATTTTTCCCGTATCAATATCATATTCTTGAACAGACGAGATTTTGCTTTCATCTTTTGAATTAAAATTTATAGTTCGAACTTTTTTCCCTGTTTTTTCATCATACTCATCAATTGATTTATATAAACAATGGTTTACAGTACGTATTTTTTTCCCGGAAGTTCTGTCAAATTCATCAATTGAGCTGATTTTTTTGTTATTTTTTGAAGTCATAATTACATTATACGTCATTGATTTAAATCGTCAAGATTTCATTATATGTTTTGAAATGAGTTTTGCAAACCTCTTTAAGCTTGTCTTTACCATGAATTGCGATAAATTCTTTTGCCGCATCTTTAACAAGATTTGAACATCCTTTTTGGAATTTTATTCCGTAAGTATTTTCCATATCCTGCATTTTTTGGACAAAAGTAGCACGAGCAAGAACAGACGCCGCAGCTACCGCAATATCGCTTTCTGCCTTACACATTTGTTCTAACCTTATGCTTCTGCCTTTATCCATTAATGCTGATTTTATTAAACTTTCATCGCCGAACTTATCTGACAGGGCGTATTCACAAGTACTATGCTCTAAAATATTTTCTATCGCTCTTGCATGCCCCCAAGCAAGAAGTTTATTCAAGTTTCGCATATTATTGTACAATTCGTTATATTTTCCGTTTGAAATTGCAATAATGGAATGAGGTGCATTTTTCTTTATTTCAACTGCCATAGACAGCATTTTTTTGTCAGACAATTTTTTACTGTCTTTTATACCTAAGTCAAGAAAATATTGTGCATTTTTTTCATTGACCATAACACCTGCAATAACAAGCGGACCGAAAAAATCGCCTTTACCGGATTCATCTGTACCTATATGGGTTATGTATGTCATCTCAACCCTTCCGGAACAGCCATAGGTATAGGAATTGGCGCCGAAGCCGGTTTTGGAGCAGGAGCTTGAGTTACCGGTTTTGGTGTTGGAACAGTCTGCTCTTGCGGCATTTGTTTTGGCAGTTCAGTTTTGTTTTCAGCATTATTGATAATATTATTTACCTGTTGTGCAATTTCTTCAGGCGACATAATATGAGAATCTTCCATATTCACAGTATTTTCATCTGCTTCTTTATTTTCTTCATTTTCCTCATCTTCGCCGATCGCTTTTTTATCAGTAAACGGAACTAACTTTATTTCAGGGTAATTAAATTCAGCATTACCGTAAGGCTCAGTTGCAACAGTCATAACATCTTTCCATATTAAAGCGGGAACAGTACCTCCCTGAATTGATTTATTCATCGCAATGTTATCATCATTACCAACCCAAACACCTGTTACGATATGCGGAGTATAACCCATAAAATACGCATCCTTGTTATCATCAGTCGTTCCAGTTTTTCCTGCGGCAGGCTTACCTATACTTGCAGCACGTCCTGTACCGTTTGTAATAACCATTTTCATCATTGCAGTCATTTCAGCAGCAGTCGTAATACTCAATTGGCGGGAAGCTCTTGTCTTGCCTGCCCTGTAAACAACTTTTCCGCGAGAAGTTTCAACTGTCTCTACCGCATAAGGCTGAACAACAAATCCGCCGTTTGCAAAAGCGCCGTACGCCCTTGTAAATTCATACAGCCTGACGCCGTTTGAACCTAATGCAATAGTGTAATCATATTCAATAGGAGTTTCTATACCCAAAACTCTTGCTATTTGTATTACCGATCTGATTCCTACTTCCTTAATAACTC
>CAMVQX010000041.1 GCA_947169755.1 uncultured bacterium | reverse complement strand
AACGTTGAGTTTGCGTTGTTGTTGTGAACGCTGGCATATAATGCGAGGGCTAATTTTATGCATAGCCACGAGCGATAAATATTTTTATTGTATAATTTTAATATGAGATTATGCATATTTCCCGGGACATTCAATCCAATTCACAATGCTCATTTAAAAATGGCTCAATATGTAATTGATAATTTTGGATTTGATAAAATAATTTTTATACCTGCTTATAAGCCGCCACATAAAGATTACAAAGATGAATTATCCCAACACAGATTAAATATGGCTAAAATTGCAACAAATAACAATTTTAAGTTTGAAGTATCAGATATAGAGTTTAATCGAGATGGAAAATCCTACACATACTTAACTATATTGGAATTATATAAAAAATACCAAGTTGACGAAAAAATTAGTATGATTATAGGTACAGATGCTTTTAAAAAAATTGAAACTTGGTATGAAACAGAAAAGCTTAGAGATTTAGTTGATTTTATAATTTTTATACGAGAAAATGAACCTGTAGATTTTAATTATTTAAAAGATAAAGGTTACAATTTTAAATTTGCAAATATGAAATTTCTTGATATTTCATCAACAGAAATACGTAACAGAATCGCTGCCGGTAAAGAAGTATTAGATTTTATACCAAAGGAAGAAGAGGATTATATAAAGGAATATGGATTATACAAAAATTAAGAAATGGCTAAAAGAAAATTTAAATGAAGAAAGATATTATCACACTCTTGGAACAGCTAACTGCGCAAAAAAATTAGCAAGTCAATTCGGCTTAGATTGTGAAAAAGCTTATCTTGCGGGTTTACTTCACGACTGTGCAAAATGCTTTTCTAAAGATAAGCTTGTAGATATAATTGAAAAGCATTTGGATGTAAAAAAAGAAGAAATGCTTAATAAAAAAACTTTGCACGCCCCTGTAAGTGCATATATTGCACAAAAAGAGTTTAACGTTAACGATGAGGAAATTCTCTCTGCAATAAGATGGCATACTCTCGGAAAGCTTGATATGACCGATTTTGAAAAAATAGTTTTTATTGCAGACAAAATTGAACCTAACACAAGAGATAAAGATTACAGTAAAAAAATTAAAAAGATTTTAAAAGAGGATAACGGGCTTAATAAAGCACTATTAGTTTGCTACAAAGAAACGATTAAGAGTCTTGTAAAACGTGATTTAAAAATATGTTTGTTAACAATAGACATCTACAACAAACTTCAAGATTTGGTACAAAATTAGCATGTTTGTGTTAGCATATTTTTAAAGTGAGGAAGTTTTAGAATGAAAATATTGGAAATTAAGAATAATTTAGTAAAAATAGGATATGATGTTAGTGATAATTTAGCTTTATCTGAATTTTTAATAATTGAAGACAGTAATAGCCCTTATGTCGCTCAGATAATGAATGTAAAAACTGATGCTCTTAATAATTTTGTAATTGCTAAATTATTATTTACATTTAACGAAGAAGGTATATTGAAAAATTATAACGGAACTATTCCGTCTTTAAAAGCAACTGTTTCTAAACTTCCTGCGAATGAGCTTTTAGATATAATTCCTGTTGAAGAACCGTTATTTTTGGGAAATATTGCACAACAAAACATTCCCCTAAAAGTTGATAAGTCAATTCTTGACAACAATTTGCTTATTTGTTCAGACAATTTAGCCAATACTTCAGAACTATTGACGAATATTACACGCCAATTATCTGAAAAAACAGTTATATTTGATACAATGGGCCAGTTTGATACTAACAGTAAAGTTGTCTTTGGCAGAGATTTTAAGCTGCCTTTAAATTCAAAAGCTATTGATTTTATTTATGAAAACGATTTGGAAGATGTTGATGCCGTAAACAAAGCAGTAATTCAAGACATCTTTTTAGAAGTCCAAGAGTATATAAAAACTTTGCCTGAGCAATTTTTACCATTTGATACTTTTTTGAATGTAGTAGACAGTCAATATCAGGAAACAAAAATACCTGAATTGGTTTTATTAAAAAATAAGTTATTAAAATACAAAGAACTGAATGTATTTGCTCAAGATTTAAAAGATGTGCTTAGTTTAAGCATTGTTTTGGAAAAGTCTGACTTAACTGTTTTGGACATATCAAATGTGCCTGATACGCTTAAACGTGCGCTGATTGAATATGTTTATAGTGTAATGAACACTATAAATGAAAAGTTTTATGCTTTTGCAAAGGTTAACAACGATATAATTACCAAGAGGTTGCTAAAACGCTTTATAGACAGAGATAATGTTTATACGACTGTAATATGTCCTCACGAATTCAAATATATTTCAGAAATTAAAGAATCTTCTCAAAATATGATATTTTTTGCACCACTTACCGTAACGCACGATTTTGGAAGCTATAATGCTTTTTTAAGCAAACTAAATGCTGATGAGTTTGTAGTTTACGGTGCACATACACAAAATATACCATTAATTGTCGAAATTGCAGAGTTACCTAACAATGACAATAATGAAGGAGAAAATACCGAAAATTTTTTAGAAGAGTCTACATTTCCAAATGTAGACTTCAGTGATGAAAATGATGAGGAAACTCCTAATGATGAAGAAGAAACTGAAGAAGAATTTCAGGAGCCTGAACAAGAAACTCCAGAAGAATTAGAGATATCAGATGAAAATTTTTCTGAAGATGAAGAATATACAGAACCTCAAATTGTTGAAGAAGAATCAGTTTCTGAACCAGAGATAGTTGAGGGAGATGTAATTTCTGAGCAAAGTGATTTTTTTGACGATGATGATTACAATAATGTAAGCTATACCGATGATATTCAAGAAACTGAGGAAAAAAAAATTCCAAATCAGGTGATTTTTGATGATATTGATGAAAACCCGTTAGATGATGTTCAAATTGTTGAACAAGTTGAACCAGTATTTGATGAAGTTTCAGAACCGGATGTGCAAGATGAACCTGTAGTTGAGCCTTTGGATACAAATGATACATACTTAAGCGATAAAACCAGCGACATACCGGACTTTTTAAACGAATCGGAAGATTATATCCCTCAAGAAAATGAAGAATTAGTTGAACAGGTGGCAAAAGACGTTGATAAAATGTTTTATGAGAAATTGCCTCAAGAAGATGATGTAATAGATGAGACACCGGAAATCGTTGAAGACGAATTAACAGATGAGGATTTAAATATTATAGACGAATTATCTTCAGACGAAATACAACTTGCAGGTTCTACAGATGTTCCGGAATTATCTCCATCATTTGAAGATGATGATAAACCGCCAATTGTCCCTATATATCCTGCAGATGACATTGATGACGGGGATGGGAAAGTATTCAAACCTGGTGATAGAGTTTCAACTCCAAAATTCGGAGAGGGAGTTGTTAATAAAATGGTAAAATATGGCAACAAAATGCTTTGTTACGTTGATTTTCCTAATATTGGAAAAAGATTAATGGATCCTGCAATTACAGAAATAACAAAAATTGATGAAATGTAGCTATTTTCGTAGCATTTCTGCACCTTTTAAATAAACAAAATTAGGTGTAAAATTTTCATCGCAATTAAGTACAATAAGTATTCTGAGGCACATTCTCAGACTATTTGGTACATCTAATTCGTTAAAGCACATCATAGCAGTATCAGACAGGCCAAAATTAATTCTTGCAAACTTTGCAGGGAAATCCGCATTTAAATCAGATGTTGTTGTAAATATTATATGAGAAATATACTCATCTTTTATGTCATTTTTGCTAAACAATTCGCTTAATAGCTCTAATGTAGCATTTTTTAAAGCTTCAGAAGAATTATTATCTACTGTAATTGCACCTCTTATACCTTTTGTAATCATTTTTTCAACCCATTAGCCCAGTCTCTGGCAAACATTTCACCTTTGCCCTCAGGCTTTACTTTTACTAACAATAAACAATTTTCGCCGCAGCCTACTTCAATTCCATCTTTCGTATAGGAAATAAACTCTCCGCATTTACCTGATTTGTTAAGAACTCTTGTTTCCAAAACCTTTATTATCTTATCATTATGAATAAAATAGGCTGATGGAGATTTATAGATGCCTCTAATTAAATTATGAATCTCATCTGCAGATTTTGTCCAATCAATTTTTGTTTCTTCTTTTGTTAATTTGTTTGCGAAACAAACACCATCTTCACACTGTTTTACAGGCTTTAGAGTATTATCAACAATACCTGTAAGTGTTTGTTCCAAAAGTTTAGGCGATTTATTACTAATTTCTTCATATAAATCAACACAAGTCATTTCAGCCGGAATATCAATAACTTCTCTCATGCAAATATCGCCGCAATCAAGACCTAATTCTGTTATCATTGTGCAAATACCGGTTTTTTTATCCCCATTAATAATTGCACGTTGAATAGGGTTTGCACCTCTATATCTGGGTAAAAGTGAAGCGTGAAGATTAATGGTTTCATATTTAGGTATATCCAAAACTTCTTGAGATAAAATTTGTCCAAATGCAAAAGTAACAAAAAAATCCGGTTTCAAAGCCTTTAATTTTTCAATTACTTCAGGCTCTTTTCTAATTGATTTTGGCTGAAAAACGGGTAAACCTTTTGAAATAGCAAACTTTTTTATTGGAGACATAGACAATTTTTGTCCGCGCCCTGCAGGCTTATCAGGCTGCGTAACAACAGCCATAACATTGATTACATCGGAATTATAAAGATATTCTAATGATTTTAGACCAATATCTGGAGTCCCAAAAAATACAATATTTATCACTTTGAAAGCTCCTTATCAAGCTCGGAATCATCAGCCAACTTATCAGGTTCAACAGGAGGAAGATTGTGTTTTGCCAATATTTCATCTGTTTCAAATCTGTTTACACAATGATCAATAAATAATATTCCATCCAAATGATCATTTTCGTGCTGTATTGCACGTGATAACAGTTCACCATCTTTTGCCTCTAAAATAAACGACCTTCCGTGTCTATCCAAAGCTTTAACAGTAATATTTGAATATCGTTTAACATCAGTATATGCTTCAGGAAAACTTATACATCCTTCTTGAGCAATAACAGCACCTGATTTTTTTATAATTTTAGGATTAATAAATACAATTGGATTAAGCGGTTCATCATTTTTAGAAACATCAACAACAAAAACTCTTAAATTGGTACCAATTTGTGGAGCTGCCATACCTACACCATTTTTTGCATACATTGTATCAAGTAAATCCTGCACAAGTTCTTGTACTTTTTTTGAAACTTTGTGTACCTCTTTTGAAGGCTCTCTTAAGCTCTTTTCCCCATATTGTAAAACTCTTTTAACTGACATATATAACCTCTTTACGAAGATTATATAACAAATTGTAACGATTTACAAGTTTAAACTATTAATAAGTCAATTCTAAATATCATAATTTTTTAATTTATATATGGAGTATATATTATGAGTTTACTTAACTTTAATTTAATTAATTTTCCACGCGGATATCAGCCATTTATATTCGGACAACGACCTATGACTGGTCAGTATCATCAATTAAATTTTAAAAATACATATCAACTAAATGTGCAACAGAGCAATTGCGATTTAGCAAATAAACCAAATCTGAGATGTATTGAAGGAAAGCCTGAAATTTATTCAGAAGCAGATTTATCGGAAGAAGATTTAGATAGATTGAGTCATAGTGCAGCAAGACAAGATTTATCAATAATTTTGAGAAGTTGTTATGATGATAGTTTTTCAGTTACGGAAAAAGATGGTCAAATGATGACTATAATTCACAATAGTATGATTCCAGGCTGGGATGAAATGGCAGAAAATAAGTTTGGAAAAATCTTGCAACAAATGACAAAAGATAATGTTGAAATAATACAAGAAATAACAAACCTTGAAACAGGAAAAATGAGCGAAGCTGAAATGCAATCAAAAGCTAATGAGTTAAAAAATAAGCTTGAAAATGCAAAAAATGCAATGCAAGAATTTAGGCAGTTATTGCAGGAAGGCGCTGAAATTGCAAAAGAATACCAAAAAGATAAAAATAATCCCGAATTAAATGAGAAAATCAAAAAGTTTGAGAATAAAGTTGATTCTTTAGCTTCAGAAGGTACCGAAAAAGAAGTTGAAAAAGATGATAAAAAAAGCAAATAAACGTATCATCTTAAATTCATAAATTTATGCATCTGAGGAATTAGACGCACTCTATCATATTTTTCTAAAAACTTATTCAAAATTATTTCCGCAAATTCAGATGTAACAGACATTGTATCATTAATCATTTCAGGCTGTAAAATTAGCTCAATTCCATATTTGTTACCCAAAGCGCAACATTGATTAATTTCATATTCAGTAATTTTTTTATTAAAAACAATTTTGGCAAAACTCTCTATGCCTTTACAAGCCTCAAAGAATCTGTCATGTAATTTAAAAGTATCTTTTATACCTGTAGAACTTTCAAGTTTTATATCGGCTGAAACAATATTGATATATGGTTTTATCTCCAAAAATTTATCTGTCAAAGTCGCATTTGTTTCAAGATACACTTTCTTATCGACAAGCGGCAAAAATTCTTTTAAAAATTCAACAGATAGCAAAGGTTCGCCACCTGTTAATGATATTGAATGAATATCGTTATATTTGTTTACCTCATTGATTAAACTCTTTGGATTGTGCTCAATAAAATCTTCATTTGACAAAAAGTCAGTATCGCAATAATTGCATTTTAAATTACAATTACAAAATCTTATAAAAAGTTGTTTGTAACCAATATAAGGTCCTTCTCCTTGAATTGATGAAAATATTTCTTTTATACGCACTTTACTCATTTAATAAATTTTCTCTTATATCCTTTGATGACATTTTTTTTAGCTTTTCATAAAGCTTTATTTCATCATCGGACAAAGATGAAGGAATTTCAATATAAACTGTAACAATCATATCACCGGATTTGCTTCCTTGTTTTAGCCCTTGACCGGCAAGTCTGAATTTTTGCCCGTTTTTAGTCTGTGGCGGAATTTTTAAAGATACGTTTCCATCAAGCGAAGGAACAGAAATTTTTGCACCTAATACAGCTTCAACCGGTGTTATTGGTACATTATATAAAATATCAGAGCCGTCAAATTTCATTTTTGAACTGGGTTCAATTTTCACTTTTAAATACAAATCACCGTTTTTACCACCGTTTTCACCTCTGTTACCTTCATCCTTAATACGCAATTTAGAACCGTTTTTTACACCTGCAGGAATCTTAACAGAGATTTTTTTATGCTCATTTTTTTCTCCTGAGCCATTACAAACAGGACAATGTGCACCGTTTATAAATTTTCTTCCCTTGCAATGAGGACAAGAAGATGTGTGCATAACATTAACAACTTTAGTTGTACCTGCAGATACTTCTTTTAGTGTTACGGTTATCTCTTCTGTAATATCAGAACCGTTTTTAGGTTGTGGTTTATTAGTTTTCTTTTTATTTAAATTATTTAATATTTCATTTATTTTTTTTGAATAATCTTTTGTTTTTTTAGGCTTTTTTTCTTGCTTTTGAGAAGATTTTTTATATTCATCGTTAGCTTTTTCAGATGATGTGAATGTTTTTTCGTCTTTTGGAGCTGATTTAAAAAATCCGTTTATAGTGTCATATTGCAAGCGTTTTTTTTCATCTGAAAGTGTTTCATAAGCTTCAGAGATATCTTTAAACATTTGAGCACCGCTTGGATTTATATCCGGATGATATTTTCGGGCCAAATTTCTGTATGCTTTTTTGATTTCAGCATCAGAACTGTCCGGTGTAACTCCTAAAATTGAATAATAATTCTTCATAAACATATTTATAATGAAAGTTTAAAAATTTTCAACCTTCTCGCAAATATCTTTTCTGTATTTTATACCGTCAAATTTTATTTGTTCCAAGTCATCATAAAGCTGAGTTCTTGCCCTTGAAAGAGTTCTGGCTGTTGATGTAAGAACAAAATTTTTGCCAGATACAGTTTCAAATTCCATATAACTGTTTTTATTTAGATTAAACGGAGTAAAATTACCTTCTATAAAATCAAGCCCAGATATTACTTTATCCTCACATCGTGAAGAAACTACACAAGATACTGACGAATTATTCGAAATTTTTAAAGAATCATAATCATCAGCAAATGAGCCGACTGCACAAGCTTCAAAAAGAGTGAACAAGTTTTCATCAACAGTATTTAATACTGCTTCACAGTCATGATCGGATAAAAATTGTCTAAATCCAAGCACAACATACCTTCCGTCATCTTTTAAAATACAATCAATACCTAAAATACCAAGATATGGCACCCCATTTTTTTCAAGAGATTGAATTGTATTGTTTACAACATTTTTCATAATTGAATTTTCAATTTCTTTAGAAATTTTATAATCAGGTGTATAGGCACCAATCCCAGATGTTAAAATTCCGCCGTTACCATCTTCCATAAACTTGTAATTTGCAACTGAGGCTAATGGCAGAGCATGATAACCATCGGTAACAATATAAAAAGTAAACTCATGACCATAGATATAGTCTTCCAACACAACTTTATCTTCACCACGAGAAAACAAATCTTCTACAAAAGTCTTTGAAGCATTATATGTTGTACAAACTAATCTGTCACAATAATTAGAATTCTTATCAGCATAAATAACTTGCGGCATTTGAGCATTTTTTAAATAATCACACGCTTGTTGAACTTTATCAAATACCCCAAAACGCGGATTTGGGATTCTGTTTTTATAAAGAAATTTTTTTGCCGCTGAACGAGATAAAACAACTCCCGCACTTTTAGCTGATGGTGCAAATATTAATTGCCCGTTACTCTGAAATAAAGTTGAGACATCGGATTTAATTGATAATTCGCCGGAGGCTACGGTTAAATCTATAGCATTTTCCAAAACAAATTCCAACAATTCTTTTGGCTTGTCTTCTCTTATATCAATACATTTTGCTATATCTGCAATTCTTTTATTACCAGGAGCAACAAATACCTCAAAGCCATAAGAAACAAACTTTTTAGAAAGAGCATATTCTTTTGCAGATGAACCGATAATCAGTATTTTTTTGTTTTCCATATGAGTATATTACAACAAATATCCTAAAATTTTAAATATAAATTTCACCTATCCATATGATTTTGTAACAAAATATTACAAAATATTTTTAATGTATGATAAAATAATGACAAAGATAAAAATATAATTAAACATATTTTGAGGTAGATATGGCAGGTATTGTAAATTTATTATCACAAATGTTTGTTCCGCAAACTATACAGACAACAGTTCCGGTAAGGAGTTCAAATCCTTACTCAAACAACCCGTTTGTAAACTATAATGGCAACAGTTTAAATACTTATGCTAAAAATAATCCCGTAAGAGGCGGATATTTTGCAGGATACTACAACGGTAAGCAAAATATTGTCGGAAGACGGCTGTTTGTAGAAGTTTAAATACAATTGACAACCCCCGCTAACAGAGTTATAATTAATAAACAAGGGGGGTATTAATGTATAAATTTAGGTCAGGGTTTACGTTGGCTGAAACAATGATTGCAGTTGCTATTGTCGGTGTAATTGCAGTGCTGACTATTCCAAGTTTTGTAAAAGGCTATAACCAAAGAGCAAATTTTACAAAGTTATTAAAAATGCATCATGATCTTGAGCAGAATTTAGAGATTTTGAGGACTCAAAATATATACGGTGATTATCTAAATTCAAGTCTTTATACAGATAATGAGACAAAGCTCAAAGATTTTTTCAATAAAAATTATAAGGTAAAAAGTACTGTATCATCAGATGAATGTTCATCTGAATTTGACTTTTCGTGCGATTATGCTGTACGTTTGAAAGATAACTCCGTAATAGCTATAAAAAAAATTGGCAGTGGAAGTGCTACAAACTCATATTCTTCAGTATACATAGACGTTAACGGTTATGAACCGCCTAATCAAAATTGTGAAGATAGATACCAATTTAATATTTATAAAAAATATGAAATTGATGTTATTAATCCCTATAGCACAAGTTATACTCCAAATTTAAGGGTTGCAAATACTTTGCAGGAAAGACTAAGATGTGTTGGGGAATATATTAATAACGGATGGAAACGAGAATAGAAAGGAATATATATGAGAAGAAATTTCGGATTTACTTTGGCGGAAGTCATGATCGTTGTAGCAATTATAGGAATCGTTGCTGCGTTGACTATTCCGAATATTGTAACTAAATATCAAAAAGAAGCACAAGTTACTCAACTTAAAAAAGTTGCTATGGATATAGAACAAGTTGCTGAGGAAATCACGACTGTTGAAGGAAAAACATCCTTTGCAAGTACCAGTGTTTTTAAGAGCGATGCAGGATTAGATTCATTTCTTGCAAACTTTTCTACAACAGGTACTAACTGTGGTGATGATGGAGAAAGATGTTTTGCGGCAACATATGGCTCAATAAACGGTGATTCTTCTGATTTTACAGACATATGTGACGGTAAATCAGTTCAACTTTCAAACTCAGCTTCAATCTGTGTTTCAAGAAAATTAAATGTTTCAATGTCACCATTTTTCAATAGATTTGCGTCACTTAAACTCGCAGCAGGAGGTTTCACACCGATTGGCGGTGGCGGTGGATTAACACCGATTGGCGGTGGCGGCAGTATTAAACCTGTAGTTACCAATAAAATATCATACATGGAAATTCACATTGACACAAATGGCCCAGATGCTCCGAATGTAGGCGGCAGAGATATGTTCTCGTTATATGTTAAGACTGACGGTACTATCACTTCCATTAAACCGAAAGCAAAATCAAATTTCCAAAAATGCACTTGCACTTCATTTGGATCATCTTGTATTTGTCCTGAAGAACCTGATACAACTGTTGCAAGTTTAGATAAGTGTAAAGCTAGCCCGGCAGGTGATCACTGCTATGATATACTTTCTGATAACGATTGGGCAATGGACTACTAATATGAGGTTAATAATGATGAGAGATAATTTTAAAAAAATAAAAAAGGCGTTTACTCTTGCTGAAGCATTAATTGTTGTAGCAGTAATAGGTGTAATCGCTGCATTAACAGTACCGGCAGTGGTTAATAACTATCAAAAAGAAGCATTTGCAACGCATTTGAAAAAGATTGCTAATGATTTTACAAGTGCAACTACAGTTGCAACGGTAAATAGAGGTAAACCAAGTTTTAGGTTATCAGGTGTATTCTGTATGCGTAATAATTGTTCACGATGTGAATATTGTGATGCATTTATGTCTGAATACATGTCAGCTGAGAGACAAGATAATATTTTTAATAGTTCTTACCGTAGTATATCAGGTTCATCATCAAACTTTAATTGCGCAGGAAGAACATATCGATTACCGAGTGGTGCTGCAATTTGTATGACGCAAAAATCTCAAGGTGATATGGTTGATTATCCAACTTACCACAAACCTTATTTCCAAATAGATGTAGATTTAAATGGAACAGATGGACCAAATATTAGCGGACGTGATTATTTTAAGTTTTTCATCGATTATACAGGTAAAGTTATAGGCAGCGAAAATATGCCTGATGTAGAACCATCAACTATAAATGATTGTATCATGGATGCAACATTATGTCCGGAATGGGGCGCTGATGTAAACGGGGATGGCGAAATTAATATTGCAGATGTTAACGTAATAACTGAAATTAATAATCGACTTAATAATTTTGTACCACCGGATGATAACCAATGTACAAGCAATAGTAGAGGTCTGTATTGCTTTGATGTATTACGTGGAAATAATTGGAAGATGGATTACTAAAGAAAGGTAATTTATGAAGAATTTTGGATTTA
>CAMVQX010000040.1 GCA_947169755.1 uncultured bacterium | reverse complement strand
ACCTTAATCCTCCCTAATAAGGGAGGAATTTTTAATGCAACAAAATTATAATTTTGTTTAATTGTAAATTTATCTTAATAAAATTTTTTAAAGTATAAAACAAGTCTCATCATTTATATATAGTGAACAAATAATCTAAAAAGTTTGAATTGTAATATTTTAATTTGTTATAATTTTTAAACCTGTTATTCCTGTTAAAATCAGAGCAATGCAAAAAAATCTTACAAAACTCACAGGTTCTTTAAATAATATTATTCCTAAAATTACTGTTCCTATAGTTCCAATTCCTGTCCATACTGCATAAGCAGTTCCAAGCGGCAGATTTTTTAGTGTTAATGCCAAGAAATAAAAACTTGCAATCATAAATATTACAGTCAGTATACTAGGTACAAAATGTGTAAATCCTTGTGAATATTTTAGTTCTATTGCCCAGGCAATTTCAAATATACCTGCGATTAATAGTGTTAACCATTCCATAAATTTTCTCCTTAAACAATTCATATTAAAAAAGCCCTAGGAATAATCTCCCGGGCTTTTATCCTTCCGTGTACTCTTTATTAGAGCGTTTTCTCTCGGTCCGGACCAAAATATTTTTTGCGGAACCCTAGAAAACTTTTATCTTTTTTTAGATTTAGCAGCAGGTTTTTTAGCAGCTGAAGCTTTTTCACTTGCGTTAACTGCTTGTTTTACTTCTTCTGTTATATCGTTGCCGCCGTAAAGTACAACACCTTTTGCAAGAACAATGTCGTATCCGTTCATTTTTGCTTGACTTGCTATTTGGACAGAAATTGCATTGTCTATTTGTGATAATTTTTCATTGTAATTTTTGTCAATTGCTGCTCTTTTTTCATTTAATTCTTTGGTGTATTTTTCTTCCAATGATTGTTTTTTCTTTACATCTGTTGTAGCTGCAACATCTTTTCTTGCCTTTTCAAGAAAAGTTACTAATTCCTTAGCTTTAGCTTGCTGTTCAGTTTTTAGTGCCATAACTTGTGCAGATGAACTGACAACTTGCGGAACATCAACTACAGCAATTTTTGAAGGCATATCAGAAATTGCCATGTTACTAACTGAAAATCCTATTACAAATGCAGATACAATAGCTGCAACTAATTTGATATTTTTGTTCATAAGCCCTCCAACAAAAGATTGATTTTTAAACTATTTATCTTTACAAGATACTACACATAATTTATAATGATAACAGGTCAATGGTAAAATTTGCTAAAAAATTAATTTTTGTTACTTTATTGTAATAAAAGTTAAAATATTCTTTATATTTCTTATTATATGCGCAAAAATAAAAATTGACCGGACTTAAATAAAAATATATAATATTAATAAAAAGGTGAATAAATGAAAAAGATTACTAGAACAAACATTTTAAGTGCAATTTTATGTATAGCACTTGCTGCATCGACAGTTCCTGCAAAAGCAGCTTTGTTTGATAACTTCCCAAACACCGTATATGGTAACCAAGTCCACGATATTAATTATATTCAGGACAAATATCGTGAAGGTGAAGCAGCTGGGGATTATCAAAGATATGAACAGCAAAAACAATACAATGCTGATCCAAACGCAAGAAACAGCTTGATTCAGGATTATAGCGGTCCTTCAGATTTTCAAGCTGGTGTTGAAGAAGTAGGTCAAGAGAATGTACTTGTAAAATCTATTGAAGTTGCTCCTTCTGAAATTCTTTCAAAAGAAGAAATTAATAAAATTACCAGCTCTATTGTAGGTAAGAATGTCAGCATTGAAGATCTTCAAAGAGTTATTGATCAAATTAACAATGCATATGCCGCAAAGGGTTTTGTTACAGCAAGAGCATACTTGCCGGAACAAACTGTTGAAAACGGAAATATTTATATTGCATTAACAGAAAGTAAAATCGGTAACATTACAGTTCAGCAAAATAAATGGACAACTGATGGGTATATTACAAGAAGATTACCTCAAAAAGAAGGTCAATTGTTTGATATTGTTGAATTAGAAAAAGATGTATTGGATTTCAACAGATATAATGAAGGTATCCAACTTTCTGCAAATTTAAAAGCAGGTGAAAAACCGGGTACAACTGATATTGATATCATAGCTGATGAAAATTTCCCGTTCCACGTAATGGGTATATTTGATAACGCAGGTCGTTATAATACAGGTAGCCTCAGAGGCGGTGCAATGATTTATGCGGACAGCTTGTTCCACCACAGAGATAAACTTTCAATCGGTTCTTATTTCTCAAAAGGTACACAGAGCCCATTTGCTGATTATAACTTCCCTGTTAACAAAAAAGACGGCCGTGTTGGCTTTACGTTCTCATCTACATTTGCTAATGTAAAATATGGCCCGTTGGTTGATTTATTTGATATCAAGAGTAATGCTTATCAATACTCTTTGTATTACTCTCAACCATTAATCAGAAAACCTGGATTTGAATTGAAATCTTATGCAGCTTTGAATTACAAAAGAGCTCATACAATGGTTGACCTGAAAGCATTTGACTTGAGAGCGGTTGATACTGTAGATAATATTACGTCTGCAGAGGTTGCATTACAAGCAAGAAAAGATACTAAATATGGTATTTGGTATTTGAATCAGGATGCTTACTATTCAATTCCTATTTTCCATAGTGACAGAGATAATAATTACTTTAAATATAGCGGTAGCGTTGTTAGATTGCACGATTTCTCACATGGTGTAATCGGTCAATTGAGAAGTAACTACCAAATCGTTCCAGGTAACAAATCTATTCCTTACTTAGATCAAATGCAAACAGGTGGTTTGGTTACAGTTAGAGGTTACTCTGAAGGTTTGATGATTGGTAAAAACGGTTACTTTGTAAGTGGTGAATTGATGTTCCCATTATTACCGAGAGAAATTACAAGCCCAAGAACAGGTGAAAAAATCCCGTTCATTGGAAAATACATAAAGGGTGCTGTTTTTGCTGATACAGCCGGTATATTCCCAGCAGCAAAAGAAGACTACTACAAAGGAAGATACTTCGCAGCATCACTTGGTGCAGGTTTGAGGGTTCAATTACCACTTGACTTGACTGCAAGATTGTATTGGGGCTTCCCACTAATACGTAACTGTTACGAAAACAAGAGCAAGATGGGTCGTTTCCACTTCGAAATGACTATGTCTCCAAATATCGATGCATTGCTGGCATCAAGACAAGCTAAGGCACAGCCTGTAGCTCCTGCTCCTGCTCCGCAAACAACTTTCCAAAAACAAGTTGAAGCAGAATATGTTAACAACTACGATGATATCAGACACTACGACTACTTCCGTGATGGCGGCGGCGGATCGTTATAGTCCGAAACTTATAAATCAGTTTAAAATATGCGGTATTTATACCGCATATTTTTATAGAAAGAGAGAAAATGACTAAAGGGATATTTATAACAGCAACAGGTACTGATGTCGGAAAAACATATATTTCGGCATTGATTGTTAAAAAGATGAGGCAGCTTGGATATAATTGCGGTTATTTTAAACCGGCAATGAGCGGAATTGAAAAAGGTAAACTTTGCGATGTTGAATATGTGTTTAAGACTGCCGGATTGAGCGGAAATCCTATGGATTTTGTTTCATATCCTTTTGAAGAGGCTTTATCGCCGCATCTTGCCGCTAAAAGAAGCGGTAAAGAAATTAAGATTGATAAAATAATATCTGATTTTAAAAGGGTTTGTTCGATTTATGATTATGTTTTAGTAGAAGGTGCAGGCGGTATTGTTTGCCCGTTTAATATCTCGGATAAGCACACATTATTGCTTCCGGATGTTATAAAATCGCTTGGTCTTGATATAATTGTAATTGCTGATGCTAAACTCGGTACAATAAATTCTACTGTTTTAACTGTTGAATATGCAAGATGCTGCGGAATAAGTGTTTCAGGTATAATTTTGAATAATTATGATGAAAATGATTTTATGCAGGTTGATAATAAGTTTCAAATTGAAAAATTAACCGGTGAAAAAATTATTACAACAGTGAGAAATAATGATAAAGATATTTGCAGTTTAGAGACATTTTTTAAGGAGATATGATGGAAAATTGGGTTGATAAGGATTTAAAATATATATGGCACCCTTGTTCACAAATGAAGGATTATGAGGAATTGTCCCCGATAGTTATTGATCATGGAGAAGGTGTATATTTATATGACACCGATGGTAAAAAATATATAGATGTAATAAGTTCTTGGTGGTGTAATTTGTTAGGACATTGTAATCCTGCGATAAGCAATGCATTAAAAGAACAGGCCGACACATTAGAGCATGTTATATTTGCAAATTTTACGCATAAACCGGCAATCCGTTTAGCTGAAAGATTATCAAAAATTTTGCCTAAAGGTTTGTGTAAATTTAATTTTACGGATAACGGATCTTCGGCAATAGAGGCAGCAATGAAAGTTAGTTTTCAGTATCATGAACAGACCGGCAATCCGCAAAAAACTAAATTTATGGCATTGTCGGACGCATATCATGGAGAAACAATAGGAGCATTATCGGTTGGTGATTGTGATTTGTATACAAAGCTCTATAAGCCGATTTTAATGGATATTGTGAGAATAGAAGGTCCTGATTGTTATAGATGTCCTTATGGCAAGTGTAGGGATAATTGTGATTGTGAATGTGCTAAAAAAGCTGAACAAATATTTGCTCAATATGGAAATGAAACTGCAGCTCTTTTAGTTGAACCGCTATTACAAGGTTCTGCGGGTATGAAGATTTATCCGCCTCTGTATTTAAGAAAATTAAGAGAACTTTGTGATAAGTATAATGTTCATTTGCTGGCAGATGAAATAGCAACAGGATACGGCAGAACCGGTAAAATGTTTGCGTTTGAGCATGCAGGCGTTTCTCCTGATATAATGTGTCTTTCAAAAGGTTTGACAGGCGGTTATATGCCTATGGCAATTTTTGCAACGACTCAGAAGATTTATGATGCATTTTATGATGACTATAATACAGGAAAAGCGTTTATGCACAGCCACACTTATAGTGGTAATCCTATGGCTTGCTCCTGTGCTAATGCGGTGTTAGATTTAATGGAAGATGGCAAAATTTTAAAGCGAGCTCAGGAAAATGCGGTTTATTTTAACAATATGATTAAAGATAAATTTTTATCTCATAAAAATGTAGGTGAAGTTCGCCATATAGGTCTTATTAATGCAATAGAAATTGTAAAAAACAAAGATACAAAAGAAGCGTTTGACGGTAAACTAAGGTTAGGATATCAAATTTACAGAAAAGCTTTGAAAAAGGGTGTAATACTCAGACCTCTTGGGGATGTAATATATTTTAATCCTCCGTTAATTATGGAACGTGAAGACATGAACTATGCGACTGATGTTGCAAAAGAGTGTATGCAGGAAGTTTTAGGCTAAATTTTGCACAACAAACAAAGCTCTTTTTATAAAGAGTATTTTTTACACTAATTACACAGAATACCATCTTATAATGGAGTTTTAAAATTTAAGGAACTCTCATCTCTCTTCAACGTCTTAAATTATGGAAATTAACCTTCTGTTGTTAATTCTTCCCAGATGCTTGGTACAACAATAAGTGCGGTGTACACAATGAAACCAAAAAGAATTAAATTAATAGCTTCCATCGCTGACTCCTATCTGACGAAAAACGACCTTTCGCCAATAATATTATTCCCATGTTACTAAAAAATGTAACGTAATTTTATGAAAATGTTATAATTAAAGTGAGGATTTATGAAAAAGAAAATTGAAAAATTATTTAGCAATCTTTGTTGTTCTCAGTGCAGGAATGGATTTGATGAAGATTCTATTGTTATAAAGCGTGAAGAAGACGGACTTTTGGTAATTGGTTTGGAATGTCGGCATTGTGGCAAAAACTTTGGAGTTGCATTTTTAGGAATTTCAAATGTTGACCTTAAAAATTATGAACCTTTAGAGGTTACGGAAGGTCCAGAACCGATAAACTATGATGATGTTATTGATGCTCATAATTTTATAAAAAATCTCAATGACGATTGGAGTAAATATCTACCCCTTGAACAAAATCCCCGCGATAGCCGCTGACATATAGCATGTTAATGTCCCGCAAATTAATGCTCTCACACCTAATCGTGCTAAATTTTTTCTTTGGTTGGGTGCTAATTCTCCAATACCGCCAAGTTGAATTGCTATAGATCCGAAATTGCCGAAACTGCAAAGTGCAAAACTTGCTATTAAAAAGCTCTTGTCAGAAAGCGCTTGTGTTAAATGTGTCATGTCAAAATATGCAACCATTTCGTTCAAAACAAGTTTTGTCCCCATAAGGCTACCGACTGATGTTGCCTCACCCATTGGAACGCCCATAAAATATGCAAATATCGCAAATATTTTTCCTAAAATCATTTTTAAAGATAAATCATTCAAATCAAATGATGCAAAATTGATGTGTAATGTGTTTACCATAAATGAACCAATTCCACCCAAAATCCAATCAATCATGGCAACTACAGCAACCAATGCCAAAATCATTGCAATAACGCTTATTGCAACTTTCATGCCTTCTGAAGCACCTTGTGAAATTGCGTCAAATACGTTTATATAAGGACGTCTTCTTCTGCTGTAATTTATTTTTATATCTTCACTTGTTTCAGGTGTGCCTGTTTCAGGATAAACTATTTTGGAAATTACAAGAGCTCCGGGAGCTGCCATAAATACTGATGCCAATAAATATTGTGCCGGTATTCCCATTGCAATATAAATAGGCATTGTTGCCATTGAAATACATGCCATACTTCCTGACATAGAAGCCAAAAGCTCTGACCTTGTAAGTTTTTCCAAGTATGGTCTAATCATAATTTGTGCGGAAATTTGACCTACAAATGAGCTTGCAACGTTAGAAAGAGCTTCAGCACCGCTGACGGACATCAATTTATTCATTGCTTTGCTCAATATTGGGACTATTCTTTGCATAATTCCGTAGTAGTAAAGGATATTTACTAAAATCATCATAAATATAAGTGATGCTACAAGCTGCAGGGCAAAAACCTGCATTCCGCTTCCAAAAACCGCAGTGAATTTATCATCTTGCATTAATGGCCCGAATACAAATGCACCGCCTTCTTTGGCAAAATCAAGAATTTTTTGGATAAATAAACCGAGATTTAAAAATATTGTACGCCCTATGGGTACTTTAAAAATAAATACAGCAATCAAAACCTGCAAAGCAAATCCTGTTCCGACTGTTTTGTAATTAATTGCTTTTTTGTTATTTGAAAGTAAATAAGCCAACCCAAAAATTAAAATAATCCCAAAAATTCCAAAAAATCTGTCCATTTTTACCCCTTTTGTAATATCTTACTGTAAAAGGTTTTAAAATTCTTATAATATTGAAAAAAATTTACTTAATATTTCTTAATATACACTGTTTGTACTATTGAAAAAATTCTTGTGCGTATTTTAGTATATAAGCAGAGGTTTCTGCGAAAAGGGGTGTAAAATATGCGCGTAAATTCTATAATGCCCAAGATTAGTGTGAATTATGCCAATAATGATTCGCAATATAATTCTGTGGCATCTTTTAAACATCAGGAGTTGAGAAATTTGCCAGTTGGTTTTTATAATGATTATAATATACGACCGGCTGAAGGTATTTCGGTTATTACATTTACCGGAAATACTGAAAAAAATATGAATCAGATTGCATCTTTGTGTTTTGAAAACAAAGCAACCGGCTTGGCTGAAGACTATCAGGGTGGTATGGGCGTTGTTACAATGGAAGGTCCATTGAGCATGAACAAATATGAAGGTATGGATGTAAGAAGTTTTATTCCGTTCCACGAATACGACAACCCCAATGGCGGATATAAATTTTTAATAACAAAACATGTTGAACTTGTAGATGGCAGACTACCAGATGAAATTGAGGCAAAATGGTTTAGGAGTGCTGCACCGGGTGTTACTCTTGAACAATTTGCGGCAAGCAATCATTTATCGCCTGCGGATGTAGAATATGTTATTCAAAGTAAACCGAATTCAAAGGGTCCTGAAGGTAAATCAAGATATGTTTTAATAGAACCTACAAGTGTTAAAGGCTCATTTGAAAGAATGGATGATTTTGATATCGGTAAAACTAAAACTGTAAATTATCAATTGTTTAGGTTTGCAGATGACAATCCTCCATATGTCAAATTAAACAAAAATAACTATTGGGTTTATACGTCCGAATTTGCCAAAACACCAAAACCATATACATACGGTCCGGAAGGCTGGGACGGTATGTCAGCCGAAATTATAAATTCCGATTACAACCGCGCAGTAGCGGAATCATTAAAGCAGATGAATACGGAAGAATTTGGATATTATAATCCTGCAAGTGTGTGGGGACACGATAGAACTGCAGCTTGGTTTTATAAACATGTTGCAGATGCTTCTGCGCGCGGGGATAATTATTTTGACGGCACAATTTCTCATCACACATTGCATAATCCAAGACGAACTTACCAAGGAAATACTTATAACCCGTTTGATTTTGCAAGAGCAATATTTAGCACTGAAGATGTAAGGCAGCTTGCACAAAGTCCAAATTACGACATTTTGCAATCTCTAAGTTCCAGAGGCTGGGATAATTTGACGGATGCTGAAAGAGAATTTGCAAGAAAGGAATTTGAACCGTTTATCGGAGTATTTAAAGATTATTTTGGCTCTTATAATGTAAGTAAGATTCCTGTCGTTGCAAAAATGTTAAATCCTAATAATATGTCTGTTGGTACTGTATCTCCGGGGTTTGAACGCGAAATATATAATCCTGATATGGATGCTGCACCGGGGTTAGGTGAAGATTTTAGAAAAATCAATATGACAAGTCCTCTTAATGGTTCTACCCCTGCAAACTTGCATATTGACAGAAAAGACGGAAGATTTGGTGCAGGACACAATGTTTTAACTGATAGAATAGACGGTTATACCCCATTGCATTATAACGGCAATAATATTGATGAAATAATTGCGAATAGAGAAAAGAATGCAGTGTGGTTTACTGATATACTAAAAGAAGCTGAGGGCCAAGGTAGAGATGCACTCAACAGAGTATTTTATAACGATGTCCAAATAGAAGAAGAAGGATGCAATGTAAAGGGAAGTCTTTCTAATTATAAAAAAGGTGATATGCTTGTAATGGGTTGGGGAAGACCTGATGAACAAAAAGGTTTCCCAATCACTATAAGGGCAATAAGAGAATTTTATGAACGACCTGATGTTCCTGAAGAGGTTAAGATGCGCACAAATTTTGCCATAGGTTGGGGACGTAGTCCGTTTAATAAAAATTCAAGGGAATGGAAGCTTATAGAGCCTGACTTTAATAGAATTATGACTATGGAAAATGGGAAATATGCTAACAGCCTTTTGTTGGCAGACGGAATGTTTCCGAACAAACTTGTTGCATGCGCAACTCATACGTTATTTACATCACGTGGTGAAATGTGCGGTATTACTCCGTTTGAATCCTGGTCAGCAGGTGTTCCGTCAGGTGTTACAGCAACAGGTGGACCTAATGGTTATGTAACCCCTGAACGTGGTTGGAAAACAAAAACTGCCCCTGAGATGAATCCGACTTATGATGGTTTAACTTGGGATGCTTCTGCAGACGTTATTGATGATGCGCGTGTAAACCGCTCAGCAGCTGAAACTTCTGAAATGCTAAAAGATATGACGCATGAATATTTCTATGACAATGACAGTTATAGGTTAAAAAATAAGAATGTTATTGATGCATTGACTGATTGGCATAATAACGGTAAACTTAACGGCGGAAAATCTGCTAACAGAATGTATATCGAAGATATTTGGAGAATAACGGAAGGCTGGGGCGGAAGAGACAAAACTCCAATGCGCAGACTAATGGGGCAATCAATTGAAGCTATAAAAGCCGCAGCCGAAAATGCTCCGGAAACGGTATCGGAAGCCGCAGAACAACTTGCATCAGAAGCACAAAAAGTTGGTTCCAGATGGACAAAGGTCGTTATTGGTACAGGAGTTGCACTTGCAACAGTAGGCGGTATATCATATGGATTATTAAGGTCCGGAAAGTCTGCGGCTAATGCGGCAACTAATACTGTTAATTCAAATGCAGCTCAAAAATTAAACCAGGTTGCGTAAAAAATCTATAAAATCATAAATTACGATGAAGCGATCAATCAATTCATCGTAATTTTTTGTCTTCAAAAGTGATTTGAAAAGAAATCCGAATTGCCAAGGGTATTTTTGTCTCAGGCATATTAATGCAACATTATTATTAATTGAAAGTCCAAATCCTTTTGCGGTATAAAGTTTGCCGAAACGTTCAGCGATTTTCCAAAATTCATCATTTATGAACTCGGTATTATCAGGATTTTTGGCAAATACATATAGATATTTATTTAAACTTTGTATATGTGGATTAACTTGTCTGTATTTATTAAATTTATATTCATTTTTTGAAATGAGGATAATGTGGTTATTTATTGTGTTTGGAAGTTCAAGTTGAATAGTTGTCCCTTTAAATACACTTCTGTTGACGGGAATTTTTAATTCCGTGTTAGAAACAATAATATTTGTGTTGTTGTATATTCCGAAAATTGATATATTATCTTCATGTGTATCAAAATTTCCAAAGAGTTGTGAATCTATGATTGTTGCGGTGTCGCTTTTTTCCGGCCAGAATTTGAAATTTGCAACAGGTTCAAGAAAGTATGGTAAAATCTTTTCTACCAACCATTTTTGGTATTGTTTTCCTGTCCACATTACGTTTATGATACTTTTTATAAAAAAGAAATACATCAAAAACAAGAATACAGGTAACAAAAGGAGCGTAAAACTACTTTTTGTAGAGATATAAAAGAATACGCATGCAAAGAAAATTCCTGCTAAAAACATCAATATAGAGTTAATTATTACTTTTCTGGCGGTTTTTAGACGATATTGTTCCATGGGGTACAATATCGGTAAAATGTTTTCATTAAAATATTTGTAATATTGCTCTCTTTTGTCCATAAGATTATTTTAGCATATAAATTAAAAAAATTTGTTGACATATAAATTTGTTCTTGTTAATATGTTTTCACTGGCTGAAATGAATAGCGATGTGCGCTTGTAGCTCAGCAGGTAGAGCACTCCCCTTTTAAGGGATAGGTCGCGCGTTCGAATCGCGCCAAGCGCAAAATAAAAGACGGGTAAATCCCGTCTTTTATTTTGCTTTAGGTTGCGATGAAATCGTCAATATGCGTTCGGCGGCCGCCGAGCAAAGGCTGAAGCTGTCAGCGAAATCGTCAAGCGGTCGGCTAGACAAATGAGCTGACACGAAAGCCGTCTATCGCGAGGCGGTCAAGATAAGAAAATAGAGCAAAATAGTTAAGAGTACATGCCGCTGAACAAGACAATCGCGCCAAGCGCAAAATAAAAGACGGGTAAATCCCGTCTTTTATTTTGCAATTAATATTTATAAAAACTAAAAATCAATAATATCGCGGACTTTCACTTGCAATACTTCGGCTATAGCGATTAATAAACTCAAACTAACAGTTCTTTTTGCAGTTTCTATTTTTGCTAAGTGTTCTCTCGAGATATCCAGCATTTCCGCCAATTTGTTTTGGGAATAACCTTTTTCTCGTCTAATTTGATATATTTTTCTGCCAAGCAAAAATATTTTTGCAGTTTGACTATCCATAATTTAATTTTAAATTATTTTTAGTTATTTTTATGTAGCCTGTAAGAGAACTAACATACTAAATTTCCAATCGAATCTTATCCAATATTGTAGCCTAATTGTTTACAAAATAAAATTTTGTGCTAGCATGATTGTAAACTAAAAGAGAACAAAATGCCAAAAG
>CAMVQX010000039.1 GCA_947169755.1 uncultured bacterium | reverse complement strand
GATAAGTTCATCAAGCGATGCTCCTAAAAGCATTTCTTCTGTGTCGTTTTTCATAATAAATTCTCCTTGTTTAACTAATAATCATTTTGTTAAATAAGGTAGAATAGATTTATTTTTTTGAATAGAAATAATACAATTCATCAAGCTCTTTTGCTCTCAATTCAATTAAATAAATTTGCATACCTGCAAGAATATTTGTATACATAGTTCCTATCATTGAGCCAATTATTTCACTATTCAATTTTTGTTGGGCATCTTTGTATGTTATCCATTTTTTTTGAGAATCATGCAAAAGTTCTATTTGCTCTTTATTCATTATTTTTTCTAACAGCATTATATTTTTATCTATCTCTTTTTCCCATTTTGGAATAGCTTCATAAGTACAATTATTCATACAAGCGGTAGTATAATTACAAGATTTCATGCATTCTTGAAGTTTAATATCAAAAGATTCCGCATATGAAGATTTCAAATTTTTATCTTTATTTATATCTATATTTGATATAGTTTCATTTAGTTGCATAATTTCATTATTTAACACTTGTATATGTTTTTTGTACCTAATCGCAAATATTGAGCTCATAAGCGTTAATCCGGATAAAGCTATTATGGCCAAAATAAGAAGATTTTTTTTCATAAATCTATTCTACCAATTTTGTTTTTTGAAATCAACAGGTGCTATTTCACCTGTATTTGATTAAGATTCTTTTTCAATTTTCATCTTGATTAATTCATCAAGCGATGCTCCTAAAAGCATTTCTTCTGTGTCGTTTTTCATAGTTGTTTCCTTTCTTTTTCCCAAATTACACAATTATTTATTTTGGCAAAACAAAAACAAATTAATAGCAAAGCTAAAAATCTTTTGCCAAAATTTAAACAGTTTATATTCTAACTAAACGCCTTGAATGAGCGTTCTGTATTTTTTGATATAACTTCTTTTATAGAATCATATTCGGTTTGAAGTGCACTATGCTCTGTATCAAGCTTTTTAAGGTCTTGATCATATTTTTTATCTTTATTTTCGATTTCCGTCATTCTTCGTTTATACTTAACTTCGGCAATCGCTATTGCTTTTTCGTCATCAACTGAAATGATATCGGAAGCTTCGGTATGAATAATACTTTGCCAATATATACCTTCAAATGAAGAATTCATAATCTTTCCGCTATCATCAGCAGGATTGTAATATCTTGCCTGTATCATAGTTACAATACCGTGTTCAAGAGCAAATTCAAGCCACTCAGAATTTGTATAAAGATTATCATCAAACAATTCATAATTTGCTTTATGTACATCTTTTACACGTTCAAATAAATTTTCTATACTAAATTCTATTTTGCCGGATTCTGCACCTTCAATTTGTTTTACCAAATTGGCAGTATCAGAACCGTTCATTTTAAACCAAAGGTTTGTATACCATTGAGCTTTTTCTTTGTCGTTTACAATAACGGAATACAAAGGCAATGCCGGCGGTGTCGGTTTTTCAGGGAGTTTAACCGATAATTTGCGCATATCACCTTCAGTAAAGTTTATAAGAGTTTGTCTCATAAATGCATTTACGAAATCATCACGGTGTGGATTATCATAACTATCGTCATCAGTCATATATCCGTGCCTTTTTAATACACTTTTATAATATTGAGAATCATCACCGGCACCCCAATTTTGAATAAAATAATACAAATCTATTACTTTTTGTTTTAATGTTTTCAAATTACCTGCTTGATCATAATCACCACACAAATAGTATATTTGATTAAGTTTAGCTTTATCAGGATTATCATTAGGGAGAGTATCCGCTTCAGCTTTTAGAGCTGCTAATCCAGGTAATACTACATCCGGATAATCTTCTAATGTTATATCTTGAATTTCATCACCGTCGCAATAGTACATATAAGTTTCATCATCAATCTCATACCCGTTAGTAAGCGCATCAGAAATGTCTTTAAATTCAGTTTTTAAGGAAGAATAGTCTCCCGGAACCTCATTTGATCGACTTATACTACCAAAACTATCTTCACCAGGCGTAAACCATGTGCCCGTTGTAGTTTGATAACTATGACCAGTCCAATCTCTTATTAAATTCCAATAATGATCCCCCTCTGCATTTACGTATTCTCGCTTGCCGGAACAAGTACCGTCAAAATCCAGAAGGTAATTTAACACATGCAAATAGCAACCTCCTCCACCCTTTAAAGCTGCATCATAACAAGCTTGTGGCACACTTGGAACCCCACTTGTTGAACCGACAACATTACTAAATATCTCATATAAATCTTCTCTGCCAAGTGCTACCTGGTATCTTCTCATTTCAACATTATAAGTTTCCATATCTTCCATGTACTTGTTATAAGCTTCTTTGTATACTTCTTGAGCTGAAATATCATCCACCAAACCGTAACAAGCCAAAAATTCATCTAATGTTTCCGTTTTTTCAAAGTTTTCTGCATCGACATTTGTTACAAGAAGTTTTCCCGCAGGATTTTCCAGCATATACTGGTTTTTCATCGGGGCATAAGCAGAAATAAAAGCAGGCGTAAGGGGAACTCTTTGCATATTCCCGTTATTATCATAATACATAAATTGAAGTTGTTTTTGTTCTAAAGCGTCCATGTAGGCACGGCTTGCTTCTTCTGATTCAGTTGCAAGCCTCAATTTGGAATTTGTTATTGTCTGTGAGCGAAATTCGTTATTTGTTAATCTGGCAGTAATGCTTAACAATCTCGCTTGTGATGCTGACATGCCCATAATTTGTGTACGCCTTTCCATATTGGGATATCGGCATTTTCTATAAAATTCTTCAATAATTTTTATTATTTGTTACAATTGTTAAAATTTCTATATTTTATTTTCATCAAGATTTGATATTGTAATAATTTTTGCGTCCTTATATTCATCCGTTTCATTATTCAAACCCAAGTATTTGCAAAGACTTTCGAGCGCTTTTAGACCGGCTGAAGTATCTCTGAGTTTCTTTTTTCCTGTCGGGCATCCGTCTTTATCAAAAATATCTTCTTCTTCCAAAGAAAATTCGGCTATGCGAAGCAATTTTTGAATCACATAGCCTTTGTTTACACGAAGAGAGGTGATTTGTTCTTTCAGTTGTTTATTAATTTCGTGTATAATGATTCGTTTTGAGAGAAGCTCCAAGGAACAAGTTTTTAAATCTTTGTCTTTATATCCGGCTTTTTGGGCGGCTAATTCCCCATTAAGTGTTTTTATGTACTCAGTAACGAATTTTTTTTGTTGTTTGGTTAGTCTTTCCATAGTTACTTTTTGTTACAAAATTGAATAATATTTGTTTTTTACTGAAATAGATAGTATAATAGACATGCTATTTATATTTCGGCTAGTGTAAATCTTAACAGGAGGGGATAATGAAAATTAAACTTCCTGTTTTTTTTGCGGATTTTGTTGTAGCGTCAAATACATAACTGCTATATTTTTTAGGAATGTAGTTAAAAATGTTCATATTATTTTGATTTTTATTGTCTTATTTCATTTTATTTACCTCATGTTACAATTGTTGTATGACTTTATATAAATATATTTCGTTAAGTATAGTATCCTTAATTTTTTACTTGATATTGTTATTAACAATTTTTGTTTTTCATATTCAAATAAAATTAGATATATTATTCATTAATGAAGAACAATTTTTTTCTATATATTCGGGTTTGGTTTATTTATCTTTAGTATTTATATTTTTAGTTTTCTTAGAAAAATATTTAAAACAAAAATACTCAATATTAAATTTTAAAACACGAATAGAAAATATAATTTTAAAAAATATATTTATATTATTCTTTAATATTGGATTTTATTTAGCAATCACAAATATAGTGTTTTTTATAATTACAAATATAATATTGTTATTCGTTTAATTAAAATCGTTATCGTATTTTAGACATTTAAATTTTCCTTGCTTAACTAAGTCTATCAATTTTGTTTAATATAAAATAAGTTGTTTTTAGACCTTTTACAAGTTTTATATTCAGAAATGGAAAAATATTTTTCCATTTCTGATTTTATTAATATCTTTGCATTTTAACATTAGGAGTTTCGTCAATCGTTTTGGAAATTCTTGAACGCATGTTTGCAAGCGCGTCTTTGTACATACTTAGCCAATAGCTGAAACGTATGTGCTCAGGATTTCCTTTTAATCGCATACAAGCACCATATACAAGTAAAGGCTCGGCAAAAGATTCCGGTATCAAAGATTCATCATCATAATCTTCCATAGCAAATTTTTCTTCGCCTTCTGAATTTTTTGCACAATTATTTGTGTAATAGAGAATTTCAACAGTTTTATCCTGACTGAATATCGGGAATAAAATTTTATCATTATAAAGACTATAAGTTCCAGACGGTTGAGAATTTATAAAGAACTTTTCAAAATCGTCATAATAATCATATTTTGTACCGTTAACAATTACAGTTTCAATTCTGCCGGGAATTGTATTTTCAATTTCACCCGTATTGGCAGGCAAAACTATTTGAGTTTTTCTCTGCAAAAAATTCCACCTGTCTGAAGTGCAAATTTCAGTATTCAAAACATTAATAATATTTTTCAATTTTTTATGGTCGTTTTTTGTTAATTCGGCAAAACTGTTCACCTGCTTATAATTCAATTCAACCAAACATTTATTTATTGTTTCTAAATAATTCATAATAATCCTTTCTAAAAAAGAAACAGCCCTTGAAGGCTGTTCCTTTTTCTCTTATTTGCTATTTTATGAGGCCTTTTCGCAATTGGTCCATAATTGCACGCTCGTGCTTAGCAAATTCAGCACCACTCATTTTACCGATTTGTTCACGAGTGAAGACCAAATTTGTATCACCGTCAGAAGATGCATTTTGAGCATTTGAACGCAATCTCTGTTTTGCGGTTTCATTTTCGCTGTTTAATGTCTTTTCGTGTTCTTGTTCTTTCAAATATCTTTCTATTGCAGTTTTTTCAATTTTTTCTACAAGAGAAGATATTTTCGAGATTTCATCATCATCAAAATCGGCATTTGTGCCCTTTAGATAATCAAAAACATCAATCCTGCCGTCTCTGTTAAAAAACTCCGGAGTTTCTTTCAAAGACGGTGTTTGTTCTTTAGGTACTTCATTTAATTTTGTGTACATTTCAAACGCCTTTTCTGTCACAAAATTCATTAAATTAAGTCCCTGTTCTTGAGTAATTTGACCCGTTTGAACCAGATTTTCAATATCCTGAATATCTTGAGAGACCTGCTGTTTTAAACCGTCAGCAGATTCAAACGCCGATAAGTGATTATCGGCTTGTGATGAAAATTGTTGTTCTGTCATATTGCCTCCATATATTCCACCGCAAATTCGACTGCATCATCGATAAACGATGAAAACAACGCCGAAATAAACGGTTTAAAAAGTTCCGGCACAGGAATTCGACTTGAAATATATTCAATAGCCATTTTCTTTTTTTCTTTGCCTTTATTACTGCCGAGAGTTTTTTCCGCAATAACAACGGCAGATTTTGCCAGTTCTTTTATCGTTGTTTTTAAATTGTTAAACATTTTATTTTCTCCAAAATGCCGTAAACGACAATAAAAATTATCGTTTACGACATCCAATTACTATTGTGCACTTACAATCATTTTTGCTAAAGCTTTTGGTTGAACGGTTTTTGCACCATATAGATACAAACCTCTTACCAAATCAGAGAAGCTGTCTTTATCTCTTAAACTTTCAATTTTTGAAAGTTGAGATGCAAAAGTAATGGCATCATTTGTACCCGCAAGAACATAATAATTACCGCTAACATCTGTAAGATTAGTGCTTACCAATACGTCCATGCCTGCAATCCTACCTATTGCGCCTTCTCGCAATGTTTCATCAGCAACATTGTGTGCACCGATAAATTCTGTACTTTGCAACAAATAAGATTCAATAGTCGGGTTAATTACAACCCAAGGACGTACACCTGCCGTAACTGCATCTGAATTTTTCAAGCACAAAGCTAATTGAACAAAGTTAGAATAAATTGTTGTTTTATTCAATTCAATCGGAGATTCTTCTGAACCTACAATGTTATTTTCGTCAACATTTGCATGTTGCGACAATAAATAAGCATCTTGAACTTCTTCAATAGCTTTTCTTGCATTTTTAAGATGAGCTTCCATTATATCAGTATTTGCCTGAACCGCTGCAACATCATTAATCTTGAAAGCAAAGAATTTTTTCTGATCAATTACCAAATCCATAGATGTTGGATTCAGTTCACTGTAAGTAATATTATCAGAACCTAAAGTTGAAATTGTAACATCAGCAGGAGTAATAATTTTAACTTTATCTCCTTGATTTTTAATTTCACCTTCCCAGTTTCGGTTTACACATTGAAGCATTACACATTCTTTTTCGAGCATGTTGTTGAGCTTTTGACTCCAAATTTGTGGAATAAACGCTGAATATGCGCTTGATGTTTGGTTTTCTTCCGACATAGTTTTGTTTCCTTTCTTTTTTGTATGTACATTCTATGAGTGGTGTAATAATTAAACTAATCTTTAATCGTCATTGTAGACCTCTCTAAACTGAAGTCCGATAATTGCACAAGATTGGGCAGCTTCATTTCCTTGAACACAAAGTTGTATCGCATAATTTGCTTCCGAGATTTCGGCTTTCTCCATACTATCTTTGTTTACAGCCCATACGGGCAAATTTTCTTCATCTTCTGCCCAATGACAGGGGAGATTGTCAGATGTATCATTATCTGCCCAAATCAAATGATCCGGATGCACAGAATAAATTTTTTCAATATCATCAGAAAATTCACTGTCATAATCTTTATAGACAGAAAAATCAAAATTATTATCATGCTCCGTATCAAGCAAAAAATAAAATTCATCAATCATTTTTCTGTGATGAGGAGTTGTAACAGCTAAAAACGGAGATTTCCACATAAATTTTACCGGTTGTCCGGCAAAAGTTGTTCCAAAATCTTCTTTGTAAATCTTTCCGTCAATATCAGCCGTATAAATATAATTATTAAATACGCAAGCCGTAACAATATTTTGAGGAATTACACGTTTATACCATGCTTTATTTACATAATCGTTAATCCAAATTGTATGCAAATATTCCTGACCGTTATAGGGGAAAAAATACCAAATTTGATTTTTTCTTTCATAGTGAAGACCTATTGTATTTTCTAAATCTTTAAATTTTGGAAATTCTTCTTTTATTTTCAAGGATATTTCACTACCAAGCTGAATTTGGTTTAATTCTCCAACTTGTTCAAGTGCGAAAATTCCGTTGTTTAAAAAATATTGTTTATTTTCAATATTAACTACAGAATTTGGACCAACCGCACCTTTTTCAGCAAAAGGAACAATAGCAAAATTTTCGGGAGTTGTACCAGTCAAGAGGTATACATTTTTATTTTTATAAATTGCTAAATAGTCTTTGTAGGGCTTTAATGCCGTAATCGAACCTGTATCTGTATAAAATTCGTTTATGTAACCGGCATCATTTTGTGATGTAAAGTCATCATAAGTACCAAGCGCAGAATAATATATCGTAGCATCTTTTGCAACCCACACACGTCCTTTATAAACAGTCAGACAAGCATCCGTTACCGTATTATCCGAAAGGTCTTTAAGATTACATTCCACAACATCATAATTCTCATTATTCTTGATATAAAATAAACCGTCACTTTCACTCATTACGAGTATTCCGTTCAAAAAACTTTGAAAAACAGGTTTTGTACCCGTTAAAGTTTTATTTACAAGTGTTTGAACAGAACGAACTTCATCATGAATATAAATTTTTCCGGAAACTGTAGTAATAAGCATTTTGCATTCATCATAAGCAGAAATTTCTGCCATGCCGGTAATTTTTTCTTCCAAATCCAAAAATAAAGAATTGCCGTTTTGTTTGACAATTCCTCTGTTTTGAAAAATTTCTACATTTTCTGAATCCGACCAATAAATCTTTTTAGTATCTATTCCGAGCTCAGTTTTTGTCAGTGCCTGATTTATACCGCCTGACAGGTTGTAATAAGCGACTTCCATAATTTTCTCCTTTATTTATACAATTTACTTGAATACCATTTAATTTTTGACCTTATAAAACTTCCTATTTCGTCTTTTTCTACCCACGGATACGGCGGAAGGAAAATAATATCTATTTTTCCTGCACTGGTTGTTTTCGGATTCTTAATTCCGAATTCGTAATGAGTAAAAACATTCTGCGCACAAATATGTATATTATATTTTTTGGCAAGTTTCGCGCACAATTCCATACAACTTTCAAATTGTTTTTTAAAAATAGGATATTTACCCGGAAAATTTTTATCTTTAAACCCTGCCATTGCGCACAACGCCACACCAACAGAACCTGTATTTCCGCCTCCGGTATGAGCAGCATACAGATTTGGTTTGCAAATTTCATTGTCTTCAGGTCTAAAAAAACCATCATGGATATTACCATCCCCATCAACCAAAAAATGATAATGAAGTTTTTCATAATGACTTGGATAATAATTTCCTGCAGTCCAATGAATTACAATACGTTTCATAATATTCCTCCAACCAATTCTTGTTAAGCAATTTATATATAAGAATTGCGTTCGTTTTGTTCCTTGCATTCAATTTTAAAACTGCCCTATCAATATGATTTCGAACAGTTCCGTATTTAATTTTAAGTTGCAAAGCAATTTCTTTATCGGAATAACCCAATGCAGCAAGAGTTAATACTTTCAACTCCTTTGGAGATAATAACATTTTCTACTTCCCTTTTGTTTCAAATAACACAAAAAGCATACTAAAAAATAAAAAGAATTCATTCATAATATTTCCTAATAAAATAACAGGGCGGGAAAACCCGCCCGCGAGTAAGATGATTTTTAAGGGTTATTTTTCAGAAATTTATTTTCAGTTAATCCGATTTTTAATGTTCTAAAATTAGAATAGCATCTTTTTTGTACTCCAAATTCGTTGTAGTTGAGGTAAAAACTTCCGACAGGAAGCCTGCTGTAATTTATAGGTCTTATCTCGTATAAAATTTTCGTCTTCAGTTTTTCAAAAAATTCTTTTGCTTTTTTGTTTATTCTTCTTATAACCGAAATTTTGTCATTTTTATCAATTCTTGTGAGTTGAACAACAGTATGCCCGCAGACAGGACATTTTGACAAATAATCAATTTCACACACCAAAAATTTACCCTGCGGCGCAAGACAATACGTTCTTGTCTTATGAAGAGCGCCGCAGCAATGAATATATCCCATACTACTTTCCCTCAGTGGCAAACGGCTTTGCCATCCAGGGCGTGAACCTTAACCACATTTTCAGTATAACTTATTTTAAAAATTTGAAAAGTCCCCAAAAATGTATCCGCAAAAATATATCCATGAAAACATGGATATAAAATAAAAAAGAGGCAAGAGCCTCTTTAGGAGTTTTTAATGTATATTAAATAAGTCTTCGGGATTGCATTAGGCATTAACTGCCTACTAATCTCATTGCTTCTTGAAGCAATTCTTTTTGAGATGAAATAATTTTGTTTGATACTTCCATTTGAAGTTTCGCCATTTGATAATATGAAATATTTGCTTTGAAATCAGAGTTTGACATTTCTAACAAACCTGATCTGATTTCTCCGACACCAATTAACGGTTTTCCGGATTCTTCTGTTTCCAAGAATTGTCCTTCTTTGAATTCATATAATGCAGCAGCATTGTGGAAATTACGGGTTGTTACACGATACAATGGAACTGAGCGTTTGCCGCCATCTGCTTTTCCGTAAATTGTTCCGTCATTTTTTATTTCATAATCATCATACTTGCCTAAGAATTTACCGTTATTCGGGTCAATCCAAAGTTTTATATTTGTTGTCGGAATATCAAGTGCACCGCCCTTCATTGCGGTTTCCTGATACAAATCAGCAGAAATTGATTTTGTACCCTGCATTATTTCGCCTTTGTCATTCAAAATATAACCTTGGACGGTATTACCGTTTCTGTCACGGTATACACCTTCTTTATCAAAAACAAATTCACCCAACCTTGTATAAATACTCTGTCCTTCGGAATTCTTTACGAGGAAAAAGCCTTTACCTTCAAGATACAAGTTCTCTTTTGAAGTACCCGGAGTTGATTTACCCTGATCAATTTTTTTGTCATAATCATCGGCAATTGCACCACCAAGGAAGGTTTTAAAGTTAACCTGTTGTTCTCTAAAACCGGGAGTATAGACGTTTGTCATGTTGTGAGTAATGACATCAATCCAATTTACTGTAGATTTTTGAGTATTAAGCGCCGTAATAAACGAATCATTCATTGTCGTTCTCCTTCTTGCGTCTTTGTTGTTGATTTTGTCTTGAATTGCTGTATGACAATTCGGAATATGGTAAATTTTCTTCGTCAAAGCGTTGTCTTAAACTTGCGATATTATTACGCAAATATTGTTCAACTGCTTTGTCCCCAGGAATAAAGTTTGCTGCCAAACTTCCGTCTCTGTTTACTTTTATAATGACAGAAATATCTTTGTCAAAATCTATTCTGAAAGGTCTGTTAGTTTTTAATGACTCATTTAATTTGTCCATCAAAACAGATGAAACTTGGACATTTCTTTGAACATTTTGTGAATTTTGAACAAGTTCACCCTCAATTTGGTTCATTATGCCTTTCATTGACATATCTGTATTTTGTACAAGATTTGCAAAGAAATTTGCATCACTTTCAGTCATGTTAATTGCATCATAGTCTATTGTAACAGCGTTCCCTATAACTCCCATCAAATCCTTTGTATTTAACAAATCTTGGATATTTCGGGAAAGAATTGATTGACTTTCATTGTGGTATTTAAAATCAGTAAAATCAATCTCGCCCTCATAAATATCGGAAGAAATAATTTCTTCATTATCTTTTGAGTTTTCTTTTGATTGTTTGTCAGAAACTTTTTCTTCTTTATTTTGAACAGTTTTTTCAGTTTCTTTTGTCTCTTGAGCTTCTTGTTGTTCACCTTGAGATTTCATTTCTTCATCAAAAGAAGCTTCGGAACTTTTTGAATTGCTCGAAGATTTTGAGGTGGAATTAACATTAGCTGAATTTGCTGATGCCGCCACTGCTGCGGATGAAGTTGTTACTGCTGCGTCCATTGAGTGCCTCCGTCTATTTCTGCCAATTGTTTTAGAATTGCTTTTTCTTCCTCTTCAATTTTGTCTTGATTTTGTCTGAAAAATCTTGTAATGCCGAGTTCCGAAAAAGTTTTCAACTCCAAAGCTTTCTCTTCTGCGATATAAAGCTCTCTGTGCTTTTCTTTGTGTTTTTCGAGGACTTTTACACCCTGTTCTAGTTTCACGAGAATTGCCTTTTCTTCATCAAGTTTTCGTTGCAGTTCTACTCTTATAGCCTCTAGCTGCTCGGCTTTTTCCCAAAGATGTATCAAATATCTGTCATATGTTTCATACATCATAGGATCCGCGCTTCTTAGATTTTGTTTTGTTGTTTGGATTTCTTCTTCATTTCGCCGAATGTTTTCTTCAGCCTCATAGACGGCTTGCTGGGCTTTTTGTACCACCATCAACTGCTCGTCTTTTTTGTGAATTCTGAACTCCAGAATCTTCTGTAACCTGTATCTGAAAGGCATTTTATATCACTCTTGTTCATTATGTACTATTTGGCAAGAGTTATAAACATCTATATGTATGATTTAATGATGAAATTAAAAATGTCAAAAAATATTATTATTTAATTAATCACAGAACAAATCTTCATCTTTTATCAAATGCTGTGTTAAAGCCACAAATGCAGCGCCAGTCCTTGATGTTACATTCAATTTAAACATAATATCAGTCATATGAGCTTTTACGGTGTGTTCGGTTATACACATTCGTTTTGCCACTTCACTGTTTGGTAAACCTCTTACTACATATTTTAATACTTCGTATTCTATTTCAGTTAAATTTTCTTGCATCTTACCCTCCAATTTAAGAGTAACATATTCAATTTATTATTATTTAATAATATCTCCTATTTTTTAAATTTAGACTTTTAGGTAATAG